>CBFHYO010000074.1:0-1303 GCA_965660075.1 Patescibacteria group bacterium | reverse complement strand
TAGACTTACGATTAGAATTACAATTAGTAGCAGATGTATCGATTATTGGTGTGCCTTCTGCTGGTAAATCTACATTGATTTCTGTTATATCCGATGCAAAGCCTAAAATTGCCGAGTATCACTTTACAACAATTGTTCCGAATCTTGGTGTAGTAGCTACTGATAGGTTTGGTTTAAATGCTAATGACTCTTTTGTTATTTGTGATGTTCCAGGTCTTATAAAAGGTGCTTCTGATGGTAAAGGTCTTGGTGTGCAATTCTTACGTCATATAAAGCGGTCCAATGTTTTTGTTCACTTATTAGATATTTCTCGTGATGACTTTATAGAAGATTACGAAGTTATTTTAGATGAGTTAAGAAAATTTGATTCAAAAATGCTTGATCGTCCAATGATAATTGCTTTTAACAAATCTGATACTTTGTATCCTGAGTTAGTAGAGGAGCAAGTTGCTAAATTTTTAGCTAAATATCCTGGTACCGAGTATTTTGTTATTTCTGCTGTTGCTCAAATTGGTCTAAAGCCATTAGTTTCGAAACTAAAACAAGTTATTTCTGAGTTGCCTCAACCAGAGGATAATATAGAAGTAGTCTCTGAACACGTGGTGTATACTCCAACGCACGAAGATCCTCGCTTAATAACTGTAGAGCATGTAGGTACAGAAACTGCTATCGATAAATATACAGAAGAAGAATACTCTGCAAATATTTTCGAGGTAACTGGTAAGCGTTTACAGCAAATTGTTGTCATGACTGATTTTAATAATCACGAAGCAGTTGCACGTGTGTACGATGTACTTAAAAAAATGGATGTATTTCCTATTCTTCGTAAAAAAGGCATTGCTTTAGGTGATATCATTCGTATAAGTGGTAATGATTTAATATATAGAGGGGACTGATGAAAGTAATATTTGGTTTAGGTAATCCAGGCTCTAAATACTTTAAAACACGTCATAATGTTGGTTTTTTGTTTTTAGACTATCTTAATCAAAAGTATGGATCGGGTGCTTTTGTATCTAAATCTAAACTTAAGGCAGAAATCGCTGAAATTTTTATTGATGGGACTAAAGTACTATTAGTAAAACCACAAACTTTCATGAACTTATCAGGGGATTGTGTAAACTTGGTTTCGAGTTTCTATAATTTAAATGTTACAACTGATATTTGTATTGTATTTGATGATATCGATTTAATGTTTTCCGATATTCGGTTTAAATCAAAAGGGGGAGCCGGCACTCACAATGGCATGCGTGATATTGTGTTAAAGCTTCCGACTAAAGAGTTTTCTCGGCTAAAAATAGGTATC
>CBFHYO010000073.1:0-1035 GCA_965660075.1 Patescibacteria group bacterium | reverse complement strand
AATCAAGATGGTGCATATGGATCTGCTGATGTGCAATTATCATTGGGAGATCAAGAATCATATAAAATCGGTTTATCATTTTTATCAGATGTTAATTGGGAATCAGAAAGACAAAATGGCGCAATGCTCACTTTTTCATTTACTCCTTCACAAGACTCAGGATACTCAAATCTAGAGACTACCGCTAGCGGTTATCTAAGTCACCCCTTATATGATAATGGTTTAGGTCTAGATATTCTAGTTGCACCTACTCCAGAAGCTGAACCTACACGCAGAGATGGTCTGAATATTACAAGCCAGACTACTAAAAGTGAGATACTTGAAGCCTTAGAAGAATCTTCCACAAGAACTTATTTAAGAATTACTACCCCACTTGCAAATCTAACTAAAGTTAAAGCAGCATATCAGAAAAATAGCACTAATTTTAATAGAGCACGTATAGAAGTAGATTTAACTAATTCTAGCATAAGCCAGGCAAGTGATTTAGACACGCTCAAGTGGCTGCTTACTAATCATGTACAGGTTAGCCAAGTTCGTGGAGGGGAAACATTATCACCCTTTATTAAACATTACATCGAAAACACACCTGGTTTCGAACGTATAAGAGGATTCATCCAATACACGCCACAAGAGCAACGTTACCAATCTATACTAGGTAACACAGGTACTAATTACCCTCAGTTAATAAGAACGGCTGAACAAAATTATCAATTAAAATACGGAGCAGAAACTACTGAAGTGCTTCAATTACAAAACGCCCTAATTTTGAACAATAGACTTTACAGTATCAAAACTGTAGGTTCAAGTGGGCAGGGTGTTACTCACGATTTAGAAGTAGAATATTTAATTGACGTAAATAACGAAAATATTGATCCATTAGGACAAGATTATACTATGCTTGATCATGCAAAACCTACATTAAGAGCAATAGAAGCATTAACTAAAGTATCTGGCCCAATACAAATAGATCACGAATCTAACCAGGGATTCACTGGGATTATAATTGTAAATGCTAAACCAAAAAGAAGAGGACCA
>CBFHYO010000072.1:0-1368 GCA_965660075.1 Patescibacteria group bacterium | reverse complement strand
TAAAAAATTCTTTCGTGCCGATATTTTGGCGGGGATCACTGTGGCTTTAGCACTTGTGCCAGAGGCAATTGCTTTTGCTTTTGTGGCTGGTGTAACTCCTTTAATGAGTTTGCAAACTGCTATTATAATGGCGTTGGTTGCAGCTGTGTTTACTGGTAGGCCAGGTATGATAAGTTCTTCTACAGCAGCGATTGCTGTGGTTTTAGCTCCTTTAATTGCATCCTATGGCAATGAATATTTGTTTGCTTGTGTGCTGATGATGGGTGTTTTGCAAGTGTTGTGTGGAGTTTTAAGACTCGGAAAATTTACGAGTATTATCCCTTATCCAGTGGTACTTGGGTTTTTGAATGGTTTGGCGATTTTGATTTTCAAATCTCAATTTGAGTTATTCAAAGTTGGTGGAGAGTTTTTGCCTATGCTGGATTTCGCTATTATGATGGCTTTTGTTGGGCTGACCATGTTGATTATTCAATTCTTTCCGCGTTTTACAAAGGCTGTACCTTCGGCTCTGGTTGGGATTGGTGCAATGACTATTGTTGCAGTGCTTATGGATATGCAAGGCGTTTATCATTTACAAACAGTTGCTGATTTTGCTGGAGGACTGGTGGTTGGTGAATTGCCTAAATTTCATATTCCAGATTTTGTTTGGAGTTTAGAAAATCTTAAAATTATTTTTCCTTATGCAGTTGTCGCATCTTTGGCTGGTTTAACAGAAGCTACTTTAACTCTGCGCGTACTCGATGAAATGACAGGAACTCGAGGCAAGATGAACAAAGAATATTTTGCCCAAGGTCTTGGTAACCTTGTAGTAGGTGTGTTTGGTGGTATGGGTGGTGATGCCATGGTGGGCCAATCTATTATCAATACTCAGTCTGGTGGGCGTACGCGTTTATCTGGTATTACTGCTGGTCTTGGATTGTTATTGTTCTTATTATTTGCGGCGCCTGCTGTAAATGCAATTCCTTTGGCAAGTTTGGTTGGGCTTATGTTTATGGTAGTGATTTCTACTTTTAAATGGGAGACCTTCAAATATAAAGGCAAATTACCAACTTCGGATATTATTGTGGTACTACTTACAAGTATTGCGACTATCATTTTTGATTTAGCAACAGCAGTTATTATTGGTGTGATTGTATCGGCACTTGTGTTTGCTTGGGAGAAGGGTAAGCATATAGAGGTTCGTACAAGTATGAATAAAAGAGGGGAGAAGATTTATAAGATTAATGGTGTACTATTTTTTGGTTCAAGTTTGGAATTCAAAAACGCTTTCGATGTTGAGAACGATCCAGAGTCTGTAATTATCGATTTAAAGTATGGGAAAATAATGGATACATCGAGTATCGAGGCTATTAATTCTGTAGTGGAGCG
>CBFHYO010000071.1:0-1402 GCA_965660075.1 Patescibacteria group bacterium | reverse complement strand
GTCATCACAAGCATCACCAAAACCATCATCATCTAAGTTTTCTTGCTCTGGATTTGGTACTAAAGGACAATTATCCTCAGCATCTATAACTCTATCATTATCATCATCCGGATCAACGTCATCAGTTGCTCCATCACTATCAGTGTCTCGCTCAGAAGGTCCACAACCTTCTCCATTTACATTACCAGTCTCATCACGGGGTGTGTCGTCACAACTATCAGAATCATTAGAAACACCATCATTATCTACATCTGGGTCACAAGCATCACCAGTGCCATCGTCATCTAAGTCTTCTTGATCTGCGTTTGGTACTAAAGGACAATTATCAACATCATCATCTGTACCATCAGCATCGTCATCGGTATCTGTATTATCACCAATACTATCACCATCAGAATCCACTGATTCATCTGGGTCTTCTGGGAAAGCGTCATCTTCGTTATCTACTTCATCACCATCACGGTCGTCATCTACAGCATCTCGAATACCATCAGAATCCAAATCACCGCCTGCTTGCGCTTGGCTACAACCAACCAAATCAACTTCTGCTCCAAGAATAGTATCATCAAAACCATCACGTGAAGAGTCACATAAATCATTTTCATTAACTAGACCATCAAAATCACGATCAGATTGTTGCATGGTTTGTAAATCAGCTTCCGACAACTTATAATCGGCTAATAACCAATATACACCTAAATCTAAAGATTCGTTTACAGAAACCAACTCTTCTGATTTTACTAAACTTGTTAAATAAACTTTTCTAAATTTTAATTCATCTACAACATTGCTCGATTCTACAAACAAGTCGCTAGGTTCTCCTTCTGCAAAAACTAAGTGATAACCAGGTCTATCGATTTGCGCAATATTAGCAAGTTCAGCAGAATTATCACAAAAAGTAACTGCGTCACGAAAAACAAACAAAACAATTTGACCACCTTGAACAAATCCTCTTAAAGTCTCTACACCTTCTAATTCACTGGCAACTGGTTCGAATATTCTAGAACCAATAAAATATTTATGGTTAGCATCTGTAATTTTACGATCAAAATCATCTGTACTAGATCCAGAATCGTTTACTATCGATACATACAAAAATTTATTTCTATCACTACTTTCAATTAAATTTTTATAAAGTAAATCTTCATAACTTTGCAATTGATCAGAAACAAGCGTCACAAATTTAGATCTCTTTTTAGAACAAGTAGCATCACTGGCCAATCGTGATGAATCTACTAAATCAAAAGCATTAGAATCTAAAGTTGTTGAACCAGTCATTGTGTTAAAAAACTGTGGCAGTCTTGGTGGACCCGCATTAAATCCACTTGACAAAACTCCAAAACTAACAAGAAAAGCAAGCACAAACACCCAGATTTGAACTCTCAAGCGCTGTTTTTTAGAT
>CBFHYO010000070.1:0-1230 GCA_965660075.1 Patescibacteria group bacterium | reverse complement strand
GTTATTTGCCTTACCAGATAGCAAAGTTTTCGTATCCTCCACGCTCAGTGTAAACACCTGGCTTTTAACCAGTCCTGCATTGTTAATACATCCCAAAGAAAGCCTGTAATTGTTTTCTGAAACTTTAGTAATTCCACCCGTGCCAGAAGCAATTAAATTTTCGATAGTTGGGCTTTCTGCATTAAATTTCAGAGACAAATCCATTGCATTTTGCTCAACAGCAAATCGCTCCAAGTCTAAAAATCCCTTTAAAAACCCATCTTTAATTTCTATAGTTTCTTTTGGTACCTCTGGTTCTGGTGCTAATTCAGGTTCTACAATTTGAGAATCCGCCAGTTCGTCATTATTAAATTCAGACAAAAATTCCATAGCCTGGGACTCCACTCGATCCGCACTATTTACAGCCTCTACTTCGGCAAATTTTTGTTGTAGGTTTTCTACATCTGTTTTTAAAAACTTAACTTCGTTATACATGTAACCCGAAAACATACCGAGAATTAAAACCAACACAGTAAGTAAGAATTGAAACATAAAATCTATTATTTTGTTTATTATAAAACATGAAATCAGTTTTTGGCAAAAAAGACTTGCAAAAACTGCAATTTATTATATAATCTCAACAGTTTTAATTAAATTTTATGAACTCTCCAGAAAAATCAAACAAGCTTTCTATTTTACCTAAAGCAAGTTCTTTGGTTTCAAAACCTATGAATTACCTTCGTGCAGCTGTTGCAATGGCTGCTTTATCACTCTCTACTCCAACTGCTAATGCACAAGAGCGAGAGTGGGCTCAATGTGCACATAATGGAATTTGCGGTGAACCTACAGGTTTTCAAAATTCGCTAAGGTTAAACGTTGGATTTACAACAAACCTTGACCAAAACACTTTTCATAAGCGTCCTTATCAACTCACATTCACCGGTGGTGTCATTATTCCAGCTGCCGGGAATCAAACTAATTTAAAGGTATCTCCAGAATGGAGCATATTAGCACGTTACTACTTCATGCAAAAAGCCACTACGGAAAATCAAAGATCATTACCTGACGATGAAAAACAAGAAATTGGCACTATTTTACCACAAGCATGGTTTTTACAAGCTAATTGGGATGGTGCAGCTATTGTACCCGCCCTTTCAGAAGATCCTGATGGTAGAGATTATTTTCAAAATCTTACCTTTGGTGTCGGTTACCAAAACGAGGTTTTTAGAGCCATGGCATTTGGTGGTATGA
>CBFHYO010000069.1:0-32050 GCA_965660075.1 Patescibacteria group bacterium | reverse complement strand
CAAAGCCACAAGAGCATTAGCAATAGTCGCACAAACAAGTAGCATTAAAATAAATTTTTGCTTGATAGTTCTTTTTCCTAAAGCCAGGTCACCTTTGTGTTTTTTAATAAATTTTTTATGTTTCATTTTCCCAATCTAAATTGATGTCTTTACTTTATAAGAAAGCCACAAAATAAGCAACCAAACATCCAAAGCTTACTTGCTTTTAACCGCATAAATTTGTTATTATAATTATATAAAATTACAGATTATGAGTTTTACTTCTATTCAACTTTTATTAATCTTTGTACCACTGGCACTATCGCTCTATGCACAGTACAAAGTTTCATCTACAATCAAGCGTTATTCTCAAACTCCAAACGAACAAAGAATTAATGGAATGCAGGTCGCGCGAATGATTTTAGACAGAGAAAATCTACAAAAAGTAGATATTATTAAAGTACCAGGCAAGTTATCAGATCATTACAATCCAGCAAAATTACAACTTGGTCTTTCTCAAGAAATCGCAGAGGGTACAAGTGTTTCTGCTCTTGCTGTTGCCGCTCACGAAACTGGTCATGCAATCCAACATCGCGATGCTTATGCATTTCTAGGAATGCGATCAGCACTATACCCAGTTGTTAGTCTAGCTTCGAATCTTGGTCCAATGCTTATTTTTATTAGTCTTATAATGCAATTATCTGGCTTGTTAAAAATTGGTATAGCATTTTTCTCACTCAGTGTTTTATTTACTATTATTACCCTTCCAGTCGAGTTCGACGCCTCTAAACGTGCAGTTATTGTACTTAATAAACTAGGCTTAAGCTCTCCACAAGAATCAGTTATCGTAAAAAAAATTCTCCAAGCCGCAGCATTAACTTATGTTGCCGCAGCACTTGCTGCAATTGCAGAACTAGTTCGTCTGATTCTTATAGCAAGATCTAACGATTAAAAATGTTTCAATTAAATCAAATTTTATCACTTGCAATACCGCTTATTATTACCATTGCGTCTCTGCAATTTTCTAAGCGTCAAAAGCAAAAACAAGTAGATAATATCCTATCCACTGCCAATAAAAATGCTAAAAGCATCCTAAACGAAGCCAATGAGTTTGTCGAAAAAACAAATTCAAACATTTCACAATTAAAAGAATCTTCTAAGGAAACAGAATCCAATTCCTTAGCTAGAATAAACCTACGTGAAAACTCTCTCCAAAAGCGTCAGTTAAAACTAGATAAGATTCATGCCAAGTTAAAACAACAGCAAGACGATTTAACATCCATGCAATCCAATCTGCAAACTCATACAGATAATGTACTTTCTGAATTATCAAAAAAGAGCGGTATCAATGCTTTCGATGCTAAAAAAGAGGTACAAGATCAACTCGAAGTGGAATTTAAAAACTATCTCGACAAAGAAAGTGCAGTTTATATTAAATCTCAAAAGGCACAATCAGTTAAAAAGGCTTTGTTGATTCTCAAACAAACAATGCAAAGATTTACCGGTTCTTCATCTGTAGATAAAGGTACAAAGTTAATTAAATTTAATTCAAAAAGAGCTTTTGAGCTTCTTTGCGGTAAAGAAGATTCAAATTTAAAATATCTCTCAGAAAAAATGAATGTAGATATCGAACGTACCGACGAAAAAAATACACTACGCGTGTCAGCATTTGTTATTTGGCATCAGGAAACTGTTAAATTGGCACTTAAAAAACTAATTTCGTGCTCAAAAATCACTCCAGAAGTAATGGATAAACAGTTAGACTTAGCCAATCGAGAATTTGAACAACACCTAATCAGACTAGGTCGTAAAGTTGCAGATATTTTAGAATTAGAAAATAGACACCCAGAGTTACTTCAGATTCTTGGTCGTCTTAAATACCGAACATCTTACGGTCAAAACGTTCTCAAGCACTCATTAGAAGTTGCATTTATGTCTCAGATGATTGCATCTCAAATTGGAGCTAATCCTAGAGAAGCGTTTTTAGGAGGATTTTTCCACGATGTCGGAAAAGCCCTAGACCAAGTTCAAGATGGTTCACACGATTTACTTGGTGCCGAATTTTTACGTAAGCATGACTTTCCTTTTGCAGTGTTTCATCCAGCAGAATCTCATCACTATGCGATTCCACCAGAAACTGTAGAGGCAGAAATTGTGATTATTGCAGATAAACTTTCAGCATCAAGACAAGGTGCACGTACAGAAAGTGCCGAAATGTACCTTCAAAGAGTTCAAGGTCTAGAGCGAATCGCAACCGAAACTCCAGGGGTACAAAAAGCTTACGCTCTAAGTGCAGGTCGTGAAATCAGAAGTTTCGTTGATTCAAACGATATACTAGACGACCAAATGCAAGAAATTGCCAATCATATGGCCAGTCAAATTTCTGACGAGATTATTTTTCCAGGTAAGATTAAAGTTAATCTCATTCGTACGGTTCAAAACTATCATTTTGCTAATAAAAAATAATATTATACTATGTCTGATAAGAATAAATCAGTAAATAAAGCCATTTTAGGTTTGGTGATTGGTGCCGCTGTTGGGTCTGTGATTGGAGCTTCTGTTGCCCCAGACAAAGGTGTTAACACCCGTAAAAAACTTAAAAAAGGCACAGTTAGTCTGTTAAAAAAGATTCTTCCAAACAAAAAAAAGAAATCTAGTGGTGACCTAGATTCTGGAGAAATTTAATCAACTCAAATCAAGTCCTCTAGTTAGTATTCTAGAGGGTCTTTTTTTAATTCAGCACGAGGATCAGAAGAAAGTGGAGAAGCTCCAGATGCAATCTTAATTTCACGTATTTTATCCTTTGCTTCCTGAGAATAAGGGTTCATATTCAAAAAAGTGCTCATAAAGGCCATAGCCTCGGAATATGCCTCTACTTTAATTAGCAAATCAGTAATAAAAAAATACAACTCGTCGTGCTTAGGGTTTAATTCTAAGGCTTTACTAAAAGCATTGATAGCAGCTTTATACTGTTCTAAATCAACACAGATTTGCCCTAGACTCAAATATCTCGATTCTTTCTTAGAATCCAAACTAATACTTTTCTCATAAGCTTGTTTTGCTGATTCCAAATGACCCATTTGATAAAGAGATAATCCAAGGTTAGAAAAATAAACCGATTCATTTGGCTTAATTTCTACTAACTTTCTAAAAATAGCCTCAGCCTTGCTAGCGCTACCCTCTTTTAGATATATCAAACCTAGTTTATTATTTGCACCACCATGCATTGGGTTTAGCATGAGTACCCTAATATCGGTTTTTTTTGCTCCAATTATATCCTTTTTAGCATAAAGTGTTTCGGCTTTATTAAAGGTATCCGAAATCTCTTTGTAATCAAGTTTGGGACGCTTCCAATTAAGACCATCATTTCTTTTTGGTAAATCCAAGTTGTCCATAACTCTTTCCAGTTTTGGTTTTACAGCCTTAACTTTAATCCGTTCTTTACGCGCTTGTAGTTTGTACTGATTAAAATAAATCATTATTAGTCCAAACAGACATCCGAAAATGATTATCCAAGACATAAATTTACAAAGGTTATTTAGACTTTAGTCTACACGAAAACCTGCCCTAATTTCAAGTTTAAAACTTCCATTCCGAGTTTAATGTTACTATTTTTACTAATAGCATCACGCACAAATAAACATTGACTAATTGCCGATGCTATCATTTGATTATCCTTCTCTTGGATTAAAACTGATAACTCCAAAGTGAGGATCTCCAGATATAAATCCAATATTTTTCTTGGTACTTTAATTAGAAACTCTTTGAATAATTTATCTGATTTATTTGCTCTGAAATCATCCCATAACTCAAAAAATTCATCATATTCAGCTCTAAATTCCTCATTCCTATCATACAAATGTTTGAGTGCAATCTTGTTAAAAAACTTCACAGAGCCAATATCAACGACATCAAGATTGTCGCTTACACGAACCACAATCGATCTAGATTTTATTGTTTCAAGCAGGTTTTGCTCATTGGAACAAGTAAGCAAAAAGACAACGTCTTTTGGCGTGTCTTCTAGTGTCTTTAGAAGCGAGTTTGCCGCAGGAACACTTAGTTTATCAACGCATCTAATTATACAAAATCTTGTCTTTCCGTGGCTTGTCTTTGATAGGTTGTCTTGTAGTTGTCTTAACTCTCCAATCCCAACTTTTGCAAATTGGACGTCTAAAGAAAAGATATCCAGAGTCCAAAATTGCTTCTCTACCACTGATTTTGCAAATTTCAAGCAAGACTCAGACTTACCAATAAAACTCGGCCCACATACTAAATAACAATTCCTGAGAGAGTTTTTTTGATAATCATTCCTGAGCCTGTCTGTAAATTTATTTAAGTTTTCGATTTTCGAGTCTATTTCTAAAGGTAATTGCATATCACTTGTAAAATATTTATATTAGATGTATCAACAATATAACACTTTGTATTATGAATAAACTTAAAAAATTCGTACTCCCACTTTTAGTGATATTATTAATAATTATTTTTTATTCTATGAATAAATCTAAAAACCCAATAGCAGTTATAGAAACTAACTTTGGAACAATTACAGCTGAACTAAGTACAAAAGTTCCAGAAACTCACAAAAATTTTGTGACCCTAGCCAAAGAAGGTAAGTACGATGGCGTCCCATTTCATCGAGTAATTGGTGATTTTATGATCCAAACAGGTGATTTTGAAAACGGTAACGGTACCGGTGGACATAGTTATTTAGGTGAAGGCACAACAATTGATGAAGAATTTCACTCTTCACTTACTCATGAGTATGGTGCTCTTTCTATGGCAAAAACAGCCTTTCCATCTACAACAGGTTCACAATTCTTTATTGTACAAAAAAAAGATGGCACCCCATGGTTAGATAACCAACACAGTGTGTTTGGAATGGTGACTGATGGTATGGATGTAGTCGAAGAAATTGCAGCTCTTCCAACAGACATTAACGACCGACCACTTATGCAAGCAATTATCGAATCCGTAACTATCCAAGAATAAAACCGGTATCCCACCGGTTTTTTAATAAGCACAAAAAAACTAGCCGCTTGGGCTAGTTTTTAAATTTACATTACTTCTTTTACTACTTTTTCGAATGTTGCTTCGTGATTTAGAGCTAAGTCAGCAAGTACTTTTCTATTCAATTTCACTTGTTTTTTAGAAAGTGCATTGATAAATCTTGAATACTTGAAATCTTTGCTTAGTAGTTTCAAAGCAGCAGAGATTCTTGAGATCCAAAGAGCTCTGTAATCTCTTTTCTTACGTTTACGTCCAACGTAAGCGTGTAAACCAGCCTTCATCCAGGCTTGATTAGCTTGACTAAAGATTTTAGATCTTAAACCTCTATATCCTTTAGTTTTAGCTAGAATTTTTTTATGTCTTCGGCGTCTAACAACACCAGTCTTTACTCTTGTCATTTGTTAATTAACCGTTAGGAAGTAATTTTGAAAGTTGTTTTACGAAAGCTTTTGGAAAAGATAGATATTTCGCTCTTTTAGCTCTCTTTGATTTGTTTTTTAGAATGTGGTTTCTAGAAGCTTTTCTAAATTGCATAGAAGTGCTTTTTGATGAACCAGATTTCTTGATTCTCTTAGCCGTAGCTTTGTGAGTTTTTTGTTTCATCTTTATAAAATTATTATTTTTTTGGTGATAAAATCATCATCAGATGGTTACCTTGCTTTTTAGCAGGTGTATCTACATCAGCAACTTCGCTTAATCTTTCCATTACTTCTTCCATCTTTTTAAATGCAAGATCTTGATGGGCAAACTCTCTACCTTTTAAAATCAACGAGAATTTCACTAGGTTTTTCTTCGATAAGAATTTTTCAGCTTGTCGAAGTTTTGTTTGCAGATCGTGCTCACCTGTCCTTAAAGAAAGTCTAACACCTTTCACTTCAGTCTGCTTTTGAGCTTTCTTTTGTGCTTGGTCTAATTTCTTATGTTTATATAAATGTTTACCATAATCCATGATTTTACAAACAGGTGGAGTTGCTTGAGGTGAAACCTCGACCAAGTCAAGACTGACACTTTTAGCTAGGCTGATAGCCTTTTCTAAACCCATAATACCCTTTTGTTCTCCTTCGTGATCAATTAATCTAACAGTTTGAGATTTGATCTGATCATTTATGGCAAATTTTTTTATAAGAACGGTGTTTAAATATAAATAGCGCTTCTAAAAAAGCATAACAAATATAATCAATACCGTGTCGTGTTGTCAAGCTAAAATTAGTAATTTTTACGATCCAAAAAGGCATTTTGCAAAGTAACTTCATCTGCATAGTCCAAAACACCTCCATGAGGCAGTCCACTTGCAAGTTTGCTAATCTTTGCAGGTGTGTTTTTAAGCATTTCAGAAATATATATATTTGTAGCATCGCCTTCAGCTGTTGTTGGAGTTGCAAGCACTACCTCCACATCATCGCTCTGCATACATAAACTTCGTACTCTATCACATAATTCGTCTATATGCAGCTGTTTTGGGGTAATCCCATCCAATGGAGACAAAACCCCGTGAAGCACATGATACACCCCATCAAAAACTCCAGATCTTTCTATCGCAATCAAATCTAAAACACCTTCAACAATGCAAATTTTGGATTCATTTCTTTTTTCAGACAGACATATTCTACAAGTTTCTTCGCTAGATAGGTTAAAACAAACTTTGCAAAACTGAGTATCCAGCCTCCCAGATAGAATATTGTTTGCAAGTTCTCGTGCGAACTCTTCATCTTGCTTGAGAATATAAAATGCCAACCTCTGAGCAGATCTCCGCCCAATAGAAGGAAGCATGTTTAGATTATCAATCATCTCGCAAACCTGTTTTGGCAAAAAATTGTCTAACTGCATTTTACTTTTTCTTTAACTTTATATGTTAGCGTGTTTAGTTATTAATTTGTAGCACATGATGATTCAATTTCAAACTCAAGTTGAGTTTTACGAAAACCATATACCGGTCCAAGTTCAAATATTTATCACTCGTGGTTTGTTTGCACTCACTACAACCAGCGAATTAAATGAGATACGATCAAATTTAACGCTAAAACTACCCGTTTTATTAAAGAGGCACAAGATTGCCTGTTCAAAATTAAAAATTCGCATATCCACAAACCTACCTATTCAGATTGCCAAATGTGTAAATCTATACACGCTCGAATCCCCAATTATTAAATCCATTATTGATCAGCTATCCTCAGATCTTTCAAATGACAATTATTATAAACCCGCAACAGTCAGCTTGAGTAACCAGACCCAGGGTGTAGAAAGATACACTCCGGAAATTACTCCAGATTTAAATCTTCAATTTGCATTATCAACTCTAAATCTTCTTCAAAAGTTTGAGTTGAAAAGTATTTTTCTTGTTGATTCCCAACATTTAAGTTTAGCTCTGGCAAAAAGCTTTAAGTCTCTTTGCCATCCACAAACATTCATTTTTAATTTCTATAAATACCCAGATTTAATTAATCATCTAGTATATTTTTTTAAATTCTTCAATTCCCATACGATAAAATACTCTTTTATTGGTATAGAAAACCTCACAAAGTTTAAGCAAGAGACCTTGTATCAGTTAGTGAAAAATAACTTAAAAAATTGCTTATTTTTTATTAAGCCTTGTAGGTGTGGCAATTTTATGAATAACTGCAAGCAGTGCGTGTGTCATTCTCTCATAAGGTCTAGAAATATGGATAATTTATCTGGTGAATTGATATCAGCCATAGACTTCACAGTAAATTTTTTTGAGTCTAGCACGCAAAAAGGCTTAATTGTTAGCGACTTTTTTTTCACAACCTTGGCAGATAATGTTCAGGATCTAGATAAAATAACTCATAAAGATTTAGAGTCTATTTACATTTGTAGCTTTCTGCAATCTTACATAGAAGATCTATATAGCACATTCGATGTTCCAAAACCCCTAATCAAAAGCCTTGTAACATTTTCAAGCATCCTTGCCTATTTACGAGGTAGAGACGAGCTATTATTTGGGGATATTTTCGATGTGATTAACTTACAATCTAACTGGTATAAATATGCAAAAGATTCGAAATTCATACAACACAGGCCTTTGGCATGAGAATTTGGCAAAGGATCTTTTAGAAAACAAAGGTTACAAATTAATAAAACACAATTACAGGGGGCGTTTTGCCCAGGTGGACTTGATTATGATGTCTCCCAAGTACTTAGTTTTTGTAGAGGTTAAAAAAACAAAACCTGGTTTTGAAAGTCAAACTTTAAAAAAATTTCTCTTCAAACAAAAAAAGAGAATCCTCTCTGAGTTATTTGTTTTTTATAAAACAAAAGCAGAATATAAACATTTAAAACCCATATTAATGCTCATAATATTTGCTAAATCTAAGCAACCTGATTTATATTTATACTATCTAACCCCTTAAGTATGCAAATTCGCACCAAGCAGATTTTTATTGTTATATTCTTCAGTTTGTTGTCTGTTTTTGTATATGTTTACGGTGTTAATATTGATTATGGAACTTTGAATGTTTCTGCTAATGTTTCTAACTTTAATTACTCTGTTGGCCGGTCCAACTTTGAGTGTAGTACTAGTCGCTGCTCACATGCGTTTAAACCAGGATCTTACCTTGTTTCGGTGAGTAAAGAAGGGTTTTTGCCATCTGAAAAAAATATAAAATTAGTTCAATTAGAATCTAATAATTTACAAATTGATTTAGAGCCAATACCGTTGGTAGAAGAAATAGATGCTCAAGATTTCAAGCCTTCTGCAGAACCAAAAGGAGAATTTTTGGTAAATAACTCACAAGGTTCACAAGATAAGATTTTAGCCCTAGACCCTTCAAGAGTTCTTAGTGATTTTAGTCTCTTGGAAGATACTGCCATTGCCATTTTGATTTATGATAATAAAGACATTTATTATTACAATTTAAACGACGATTCATCTTTTAAACTAAAGACCGCCTTAGATTTTGAACCTAGCCAGGTACAAATTTTATCAGATTCAGAAATACTTATTTCAAACACCTCTGCCCAAGTGTTTAGAGGTGTGATTAACCAGTCAAATCTTGAGTTGATTCCTGTTAAAAAAATCAAATCTGTCAGGCACTACCTGCCTCTTACACAGGGTTATTTAGCTATTTTACCAATAAATTCTGATTCAAATTTTAACCTTTCAGAAATTCTAATTTCTTCACAAGAAGAGGGCGGTGGTTCGGTATCGAATCAAAACATAGAAGATCAATTCGAAAAGGTTGACCGTGGGTTATTTTACTATTCAAATCAATCTGAGTCACTTACGCAAATCTTAGATATTGGCTCTTTTGAGCCAAGTGAGCTTGAATTAATTTTTGGAACGGGCGCAGGAAATAAAAATCCATTTCTTAAATCACGCAAGTCCTTTTATAAAATAAAACTTTAGTTTATTCGTATAAATCCATATACTTTTAAACCTAGTAACCAATTGAAATGAATAAGATTAAAGTTCCACCACACTCCATAGAAGCAGAAAAATCCACTTTGGGGTCGGTTTTAATTGATCAGGAGTCTTTAATCAAGGTTGTTGATTTAATTTCCCCTGAAGACTTTTATGTGCCTTCTCATGAAATTATTTTTCATGCCATAATGTCCCTTTTTAATAAAAGAGTTAACATAGATGTGATTACTGTTTCTGCATTTTTGCAGGATCACAACCAAATTGAAAATATTGGAGGTGCAGCCTATTTAACCGAATTAGTCGAAGAAGTTCCTACTTCCTCACACATATTTCAATACGCACAAATCGTGCAACAAAAATCTACACTTCGAAAACTTTTAAAAGCTGGTCAGTCGATTACTGCATTAGGTTTTAAAGAAGATACTGAAATCGATGCTCTACTCGAAGATGCAGAAAAGAGTTTATTTAAAGTCTCACAAACTTTTGTGAAAGATAAGTTTGTACATATTCAAGATGTACTATCTACAACCTATGAAAAAATTGCAGACTTGCATGATGCAGATGCAAAACAGAAATTTGCTGGTGTTCCTTACGGATTTCGAGATTTAGATAAAATAACGACCGGTTTGCACCCATCAGACTTGGTAATTCTTGCCGCTCGTCCATCTATGGGTAAAACTGCATTTGCATTAAATATCGCACAAAACGTAGCAAAAAAAGGTAAATCTGTAGCAATTATCTCTCTTGAAATGTCCAAAAGTCAGCTTGTTGAACGTTTATTCTGCTCACTTCTAGAGGTAGATAGTTGGAAAATCAAAACTGGTAAACTCGAAGAGAAAGATTTCGCCCGTATCGGACCAATAATGGACCAACTTAATTCCCTAAACATTTTTATAGATGACTCTCTTGGTAGTTCAGTAGTTGAACTGCGAGCCAAAACCAGGAGGTTGCAGATGGAGCATGGTCTAGACTTGCTTGTAATTGATTACCTCCAGCTTATGTCGACAGGTAAAGGTGGCTTTAGCACAAATCGTGTGCAAGAAATATCAGAAATTTCACGTTCTCTAAAAGCTCTCGCTCGTGAGTTGAACATTCCAATTATTGCTCTATCACAATTGTCTCGTGCTGTAGAAATGCGTCCAAATAAAGAACCAGTACTGTCTGATCTTCGTGAGTCTGGTGCAATTGAGCAAGATGCCGATCTTGTATTTATGCTTTACCGACATGACTATTACTACGATGACGACACGGACAAAAAAGGTATCCTAGATGTACTCATCCGTAAACACCGTAATGGTTCACTTGGACAGGTTGAGCTTCGTTTTGATAAAGCAAAAATGAAATTTTACGATTTGGATAGACAAAATCATGCTCCGCCAGATATGGACAGGGGTCATGGTGGACTATCTCCTATTCATGCTCAAGAACCAATGAAGCCCGAGCATAGTACAATGCCAGAATTCTAAACTCAGTTTAAAAACTGGGTTTTTTAAAAAGTGCAAAACTTCTACAGTTATGCACTAAAATTGTTCAAAAGTTGAGTGGTGGGCAGGGAGGGACTCGAACCCCCGAAGGCGTAAGCCAGCAGATTTACAGTCTGCCCCGTTTGACCACTTCGGTACCTACCCATTTTACTATAAAGATGGAGCCACCTGTCGGATTCGAACCGACGACCGACCGCTTACAAGGCGGTTGCTCTACCAGCTGAGCTAAGGTGGCATAATCTGTAAAAGATCGCTAATGCCCAAACAATATAGTCAAAGATAAATTAAAAGTCAAAGCATTTTTTATCTTAATTCAAACCCAGCTGTAACCTCCATTTGTACTGTTTTAGTTCCTGGATTGATTTCAATTGATTCAACAGAGTCCGCAGCCATTTCCATTGTTGCTGCACGCGCATACATTGGCATTGCTCCTCCTGATTTATACTCTCTATAAGTTGCTAATTTGCCAACTTTCGTACCATATAAATTTGCAATGTTTTCAGCCTTTTTTCTCAAAATAACCGCAGCCGAATTTCTTAATTGTTCATCATAAACTTTGTCATCTGCAAATTCAAAACTCACACCAGATACATTGTTAGCTCCAAGCTCTACAGATTTGGCAATAATATCTGATAATTCCACCACCGATTCTGAAGTTGCTCCAATCTTAACATCAAAACTCACATTAGCTCTGTAATACTCTTGATCATCCCCTTTTCGATTGTAATTATAACTTTTATTAACACTAACATTTTGAGTTTTATATTCACTTTTCGACACCTTTACCGATTCTAGATAATCCATAAAATCACTAGCAAATTTGGCAGCATCATTAAAGGCCACTTTATTATCGAGATCTTCTTTGGAATTAAAGCCTATATTTACTCTCTGAATATCCGGTTTTTTTTCGACTTTCACCGTTGTACTTACTTCTAAAATTTCTGGTTTTGGACCAACTGAAAGGTTAATCGCAGTAGCCAGGATCAGACTAGCACAAACCAAGCCATAAAAAACTGAATAGTCTTTGTTTTTAAACATTGTAAAAAGTTATATAAACCAAGTATAACTAACTATTTCTCATCTGCCAAAAAAAACAAAATTTTATTAGCAGTGTAGGTATCTTTACCAAATAAGTAACTTCGCGCTTCGGCAGTTTTTAAATTTTTTGCCCACACAAGATTCAGAATAGAATTTGATTTAACTTTTAAATTTAAGTTCTTACAGTTTTTTGTTATATTATCAAACAACCAACCATTTAAAGGGTGATCCTCTCTTACATTCGAAATTTTCATCCCAGAAAATACATTTGCAGTTAACAAATCTAAATCAGTTGATTTAGAGAATAAAGATTTCAAGAGAGTGTCCATATCTAGTAGCACTCCGTATAATCGATGATCACGCCTATCTAAAGTACTTAACAAATCTAAGTTATGTATATTGATACGTTTTTTTATATTTTTTAAAGCCTCATTACACTCTCTATCAAGCTTTTTTTCTAGCCAATCCAGTAGGATTTTGTACTCCAAGATGTTATCACAACCATTAAGCACAAGCTCAACTCTATCAAAGCTATTAGAGGTAATTACAGCCTTTAACAAAGCTTGAATTTGTAAAAACATAGTTTCAGGATCGGTTTTAGACTGATCATAACCAGTAGCAAAAACAAATGCACTAGAAATATTTTGGCTAATTAAAAACTGCAATTCTGAACGCAAGGTTTCAATTGGGTTATCAGCTAAAATATTATTCAATTCAATAAAAATCTCTTTGGCTTTTAATCCTTTTGCAAAACCTACGTCAGATGCCTTATTAGCTACAATACCAAATTGATCCACAAGATTTTGATTTATCACGTCGTGAAACTCACTAACCTCATCGCAAACCTTTGCAGCAATACTCTCAAGCAATCCTGCATACATTTGGTTAGTCGCATGACACAAGGTGATTCCGGCACCATTTCGTATGGAAATTCCAGTATCTGTCTTAAGTATTCCTTTTTCAAAATGAAGTTCCTTAGAAGAAAAACAAGGAATCATTCTTCTTTTAGCCTCAAGTATTGTTCTAAATGAATGTTCCGGATTTAAACTTAATACAGCAGCACAATTATTTAAGTCGTTATGATAAGATTTGGAATCCTCTTCTAAAACAAGAATTTTAGATTCTACATCCAATGATGGATCAGTAGTAACGTGACCAGCTACAGACTGGTATGCAAAACTGTTAATCTGACAAATACTTCGTGTACTAGGTGAAATTTCTATTTTTGGATTTAAAATTTTAGAAGTGTTATACAAATCTATATGAGGCAAAATTAGCGCTAGATTTTTTTTGTAATCCTCTGCCAGATCCATGGCTATTGTTAACTCCGATACAGGTGATTTTTTTAATGGTTTGACCTGGTTCACAAAGACTCTTTTGTCTTCCACAATAAAGTTCAACTCTAAAGCATCGTTAAAATACACTTCTAATACCTTGATATACTCCTGTATTTTATTGGCGATATTTCCATCTAGTAGATTAAATTTAGAATATGATTTGCGATACGGTAACTTTGAATATCTTTGCCAGTTATTAAAACCACTAACTACCATTTCTCTTGATCCAGTTCTTGGGTTTCTTGAATATACTTTTACATCTGCCGAGTCTTCACCTAAGTTTGAAAATTTTTGCTCTCGAACTATCAAAGATAAACCTTTAGAATCTCCAAATTCAATAGATTGTCTATAGTCGCTCAAATCAGTCTGATTCCAGTCAATAATTTTAGCAGAAAGGATTTGCTCCAGTTGATCTAGTGGATTATCTGGAAATGCAATTTTAGAGTGCTGTAAACTAATATTCTTTATAATTCTTATCAGTTCTTTTAAATCTGAGATTTCTAAAGCAACAAGCTCCTCAACTCGTTTAACTTGCATAAAGGAATTTACCTGAGACTCAATAACAGAAAAATCAATTCGAAAAACCTGCTGCAAGTAGTCACTAACAAAACGAACATAAGTAAGATATGCAAATTTAGGACGATGATAATACTCGCTCAACCCTTCTACTGTTTCATCGTTTAAACCTACATTACAAATTGGTTCAAGACCATCCACACAACCGTCAAAACTAGATGGGTAAACACTCAATATCAAAGGTTTAGATCCGGAATCCAGTTTTTTACCAGTAGACTTCTCTAAACTGATCAAATGTTTCAACAATTGACTTTTTAGTTTTGGTATTTTCGATTCTTCTTCAAAACTCTCAGTAAAGTTTGATGAGAGAATAAACCCATGAGCGCTAGGGATTTCAAGATTGATAAGTTGGCCAATTCTCCAGCCACTCGAACCTATAAATTTAACGATATCTTCTTTGACTTCTTCAAACCAATATACTGGTCTCATAATTATTAGTTGTTACCTCTGTTTTCCCAAATTGATTGCAATCTACTTAGTGCTTTAATATAACTTGCAATCCTAAAACTACAATTGTATTTGTTTTTGTAATTTAAGGTATCTTTATAAGCCTTGCACATTTTTTTGTCTAGTGATTTAAGCACAAAATCAGCCTCGTAATACATGTCGTTATGATTTTGAACCCACTCAAAATAGCTAACTGTAACTCCACCAGCGTTCATTAAAACATCTGGCAATACGTCAATCTTATTTTTTTCTAATATAGCATCTGCTTCAGGGGTTACAGGACCATTTGCAAGTTCTATTATTGTTTTGGCCTGAATTTTTTCAGCATTATCTTTGTGCACCTGGTCTTCCAATGCTGACAAAAACAATAAGTCACAAGGTTTTTCTAGTAATTCCTCGTTAGAAATTTTAATAGCCCCCTTGTGGTGGTTTTGATCAACACAATCTGTTACAGACCCATGCTCTTTTTTATAAGCCAAAACACTATTAATGTTCAAACCATCTGGATTGAAAATGCCACCCTTAGAATCAGAAATACCAATTACAATCATTCCATTTTCTTCGGCGATTTTTGCCGCATAAGAACCAACATTTCCTGCTCCTTGAACAACTACCTTCAATCCACTTGGATCTATGTCATTCGACCTGAGATGCTCGAGTGTAGCAAATAATCCTCCGGCAGATGTAGCTTCCTCACGCCCTTCGCTACCACCTAGGTTTATTGGTTTACCTGTAAAAACTCCTCTTTTATTCGAGTTTGTTAATTTCATAAATTCATCGGTTGCAATACCCATTATTTTAGCATTGGTGTACATATCTGGAGCTGGTACATCTTTGTCGGGACCAATATTATTAACGAGTTTTTGAACATAGGCTCGCGTAAGCCTTTCGATTTCATCGTTTGATAATTCTTTCGTGTTGGTGATGACAGCGCCTTTACCCCCACCTAAAGGTAAATCCAAGACTGCGCATTTAATAGTCATCCACGTGGCTAAAGCTGATACTTCATCAACATTTGCATCTGCATGATATCTAATTCCTCCTTTATAAGGTCCTGCAAGATTATTGTGTTGAACTCTAATGCCTGTAAACGATTTTGTTTCACCGTTATCAAGTTTAATTGGTAGTGACACAATATGAGTATGGTTTGGGTCCATAAAGTTTGCTAAAAAATCCTTTTTTAACTTGGCCATTGCCGCCGCTTCTTGAGTGATTTTTATTGCGTTTTTGTGTAGAGACATAAAAAAACCTTAGATTCTATATAAATTGTATTAAGAATCTAAGGCGAGTCAATTATCTAATGTTGACGAAATTATCTACTACCAGAATTTATACCATTTTTTTTGAGATAAAGTTTCAACTTTCAACTTGTTTTCAAGAGAGATAACTTTGTTTTGAAAGGTTTCAATTAGCTTGAATAGATTTTCTTTTTCTTTTCCGTGTTGATCAACAATTTTTTGAATAGTGCAGTTGAATTCATTCACAGTGTCGTATTCAACCATAGCTATTTGATTTTGTTGTACAGCTTGAGGAGTGTTTTCAACAGTAGCAACTTCTGCTGTTGTAATTTCTTCCTCTGCTATATGTGAAGACTCTTCGATTGGTCTTGCTGTTTGAGCTCGATTTAGATTGTATAAATCACAGAAACTTTGCTCATCAATAAGGTAGTTGAATCCTTGTGGTGTTCTATCTTTTTTAAACTTTACTTTCTTTGCTTTGATTAACCGTCTAATGGTCTGTATAGACTTCCCACTCAAGTCTGCCGCCTCCTTAATACTTAAATATGTTGCATTTGTCATAAACCAAGGGGTGTTAAATTGACTACTCAAATTTTATCGTATCAACTTTGACTAATCAACACAAAGCTTGTAATTGTGCATTGCGGTAAAAGTCTCATGTGTTTTAACTTATAACTCAAGGGTGCTTTCTGTAAACAATAATTAGTTTCGCCTGTTTGTTTATACTCACATTTAAAGTTAAAGTTGTATATATAATTCTATTTATGAATATACTACTCTCCTGGGATCTTTTTATTGTCTCAATATTCGTAATTATTTTAGCTTACAGTTTAATTATTGGGCTTAACGGAACTCTTAAATCCATAATATCCACTTATCTAGGCATTTTGTGTGCCGATGGATTAACAAATATTATTAACGAATACGTTCTTAGTTCCAATCAAGTTGTTAAAGGTTTGTCATTGTTTAATTTGGAATCTACTGAACAGAGTTTAGTAGCTCTTAAAGTTGTAATATTTTTATCTGTAATTGTTGCGCTAACAGTGAGAGGTGTGTTCGATGTGCAGCTTAGTCATATGCACTCAAAATCGGTTTCTTTTTTCTTGAATATAATCTTCGGATTTTTTAGTGCAGCATTAATTGTAGCTACACTTTTAATCTATATATCTGGTGCCTCTTTATTAACTGGAGATGTGTTGCAAAGTAACATTGTAGAATTATATGCGAATTCTTTTTATATTAGGAATATGATCGATTATTATAATTTTTGGTTCTCAACTCCTGTTTTAATTTTCATTTTCTGGTCACTCTTAACACCTCAGTATCAGATTCAACCTTCTAACGATCCAGAATTTTAAAAAAATCTCTTGATTTTTTATTAATTTATATGTAAATTTCTGTGTGGGTTGATAGCTCAGTTGGTAGAGCAACGGCCTTTTAAGCCGCTGGTCCTGGGTTCGAGTCCCAGTCGACCCACCACTCAATTAAAAAAAACCTCTTAATAGTAAGAGGTCTTTTTTGTATTTGAAGCGATTTACTGTGTAACTACGCCACTACCAACTGAAGAAGTTGTAGCTTGCAGTACAGTGTTTACAATCGCAAACGATGCAAGAATAATTATAATACCAATAACTGCATTGGTGATAATTTTCTTAGCGTTATCTGGTCCGTCGTCAGAAGTCCCAGAAGTGATATATAGGAAACCTGCATAGATAATAAATACCACGCAGATGAACCCAAGAAACAGAAGGATGAAGTTAATGATCGTTAGCACGAAGCTTTTAAGATCACTTTCACCACCTGTCTGTGCAGCAATTATAGAAGGATTATCTCCAGGAGAAATCAGTTGGGCCATAGAAACAGGCGCAAAACTGAACAATCCAAGTACAACTGCACTTATCAAAAGTGACGATAAAGCCCTTTTAATAACTGATTTAGACATCATGGATCTTTGGTTAAAGATGTAAATTAAGTCTATAACAACAAAATGATATCCTCAAGTGAAAAACATTTACAAAAACATCAAATAAACAACTACACATAGCCTTTAAATTGAGTTATTCAAATTCAACACCTTGACATGCAAACCTGAATTTTATAGATAAAGATCACGCTCATAAAAATCTTTTTTTCAAATTGAGTTATTGTCTTTAAATTCAGATAATAATCACTTTAGATAGTAAACTACTTTGTTAACAATTAACTTTTTTGGTCAGGCAAGTTTCTAGTCGTTTATTTCGGGTGTTTTTGGTCGAAAAAATTTTTTAAAAACACCTACACAATCTCGCCTTTTGAGTTAATATTTAGGACTTCTTTCTCTAGACAAACTCCAGTTTTATCTTCTACAACCTTTTGAACCTCAAAAGCTAATTCATCAACGTCTCTTGCTGTCGCTCCACCGACATTCATAAAAAAATTCGCATGTTTTGTGGACACTTCCACATTCCCTTTTCTTAAGCCCTTTAGGCCACATTGGTCAATCAGCTGTCCAGCCGCATTTCCTTCAGGATTTTTAAAGAAAGAGCCTGTTGTTAGCCCTTGTGGCTGTCTTTCTTGGCGGAATTCATAAAGTTTTTTAGGGTCAGCTGTTGCATCGTTTGGGTTTTTACTAATTTTCATTTTGCAAGACCAGATTATTGTACCCGGCATTTTCTTAAATTCACTCCATCTATAAGCAAATTCAACGTCTTTTGCATCAAGCCATTTAAATTCTCCAGAATTTGTGTCCAAAATTTCGATTCTAAGCAACAAATCTTTAGTTTCCACCCCATGACACCCGGCATTTCCAAAAATCGCCCCTCCCATAGTCCCTGGTAATCCAGAAAAGGTTTCCATTCCAAAAACATTATTTTGCTTACAAAAACTCATTATCTTTGTCCAGTTGGCTCCTGATTCAATTTCTATTTCCCTTTCTGTAGAGGATATTTGGTTGTTCATCATTCTGCAAACAACTCCGTTGATACCCTCGTCTGCTAAAACAATATTGCTACCGCCTCCTAAAATAAAAGTTGGTAGATTTTGTTTATTCGCAAATTCAACAGCATCCAGCAGGTCTTGTTTGGTTTTTATATTTATTAAGTAACGCGCATCACCTCCTATTCCAAAGGTACATAATTTAGCTAGTGATATGTTTTCAAGTATTTTCATATGAAACTTTAACTAGGCCAATTATAAGGCCTAGACTTTGAATATTCAACAATAAAAAAAACAGCCTTTAAGCTGTAAGATGGTCGGGGTTACAGGACTCGAACCTGTGACCTCTCGGTCCCAAACCGAACGCGCTAGCCAACTGCGCTAAACCCCGACGTGTAATCTGATTTTATATACTTTACAAATTTTTGCAAGAGAATTTAGTTTCCAAACATCTTTAACACCTCAAGAAGTTGTGAGTGTATAAATCCATTAGAGCTCAAATAGCCATTGTTTAGTGAGTGTAAATTGATTTTTTCCCCTTTTATTGTGCTGGTTTTGCCACCTGCAGATTTTACTATGATAGAGCCAATGTAGTCATGCCCATGTTTAGTGTACGAAATGTTGGCAGCAAGCTTGCCAGATGCAACGAGCATATCCATGTAAATTGTAGATCTTAAATTGACTATACTAGCATTAAAGTTGTCCGATAGATACTCAGACACCTTGTGAAGGTTGTAGTCTGATGATTTGTTGCTGCAAACTCCAATCAAGACCCTAGAGTTTGTATCTAGCGTTTGTGTGGAGCAGTTAATTGGAATTTCATTGCAGCTTGCCCTGCCATTTGCACTTATCCAAAGTTGTTTTGTGTAGGGTGAATAAACACAAGCACATATGGGTTCTTTGTTTTTTGTAAGCGCAATTGCAAAGACGTTTGTTGGTATGCCTGCATCAAACATTGATGTTCCATCGATAGGGTCCACAATCCATAGGTAGTCAGACTCTAAGTTGTAGCTTTCTTCTTCTCCTTGGACTCCATGTGTTGGGTAGTTTTTTTTTACCTCTTCTATAACAAGTTTATTGATTTGCAAGTCAGCTATTGTTACAAGTGTCTGATCTGACTTATTTGACTTTTCAAGGCTTTGATTTAAAAAGTATTTTAGCATTATATCTTCGGCTTTTTTACTGAGTTGCTTGCAAAATTCTACGTGGTTCATTTTGAATAATTTATCTGTTTATAGTTTTGTTAATTGAAGTTTTAAGTATCCGGTCTTCCGCATTGTTCATTTCTACCTCTTGATCATCAGAGTCATGTAGGTACCCTGTGATATGAAGGTATCCATGGGTAATTAGGTAGTGTAATTCTGTTTCTAGGTCGTTTCCTTTTTCAAGAGCTTGAGATTGAGCTTTTTCCATGCTTACAAATATCTCTCCGGCCAATGTTTCATGATCCATTAGGTTTTCCATGTACGAGAAAGACAATACGTCTGTAAGGTAGTCTTTGTCTCTGTATTGAGTATTTAGCTCTATCATATCTTTGGGATTTAAAAAGTGGACATCTATTTCGAGGTCTTGTCTGTTTGTCTGTCTTTTAGGATTCTCTGTTAAAAAATGAAGCTTTATAGCTTTTGTTAGACTTGTAAAGCTTGTTTTTATATCGACTGGTGTCTCTATGTTTATTTTCATGTAGTCTCTGTTAATTGTACTTAGCATACTTTTATTTGATAAATAAGCCAAGTTTAAGTTTGTCTTTACCTGTCTTTGTGTGTCGAGACGTTACAAGAGACTTGTGTGTTGTTTAAAAAAGGCTTTGCAACCTGGTTTGGTGCTGTGTTAAAATAGTGTCGCAAGAAGTATGTCGTGACAGCATGAGACGCTGTCGGTGACCAGGTGAGACAATTGTCATCTTTTTGTCACTTCTTGTCTCTACTAATAATAAAGTGCTAAAATGGCTGTTAACACCTATAACCTAGATCGAAAGACGGTTTCTAGAATGCTTGGATGCTCTCTTAGAACTGTAGATAGGTATGTCTCGTCTGGAAAGATAGGCTTTGTTAAAAACTCTGGTAGAACTTGGCTTTCTGCTGAGGATGTCAGGGCGCTAATGACCTCTTCTCCAAGTCAAGAAGACACATATAATGAATATGTCTCTTGGCGCGAGACTCCAAGGTCAAATCAGACAACAAATAGCCGCAAAGTGTCTCAAGACAATGATTTTATACATGAAACAGAATTTATTCCACCTCACAGCCATCAGTCTGAAACAACTCTTTCATATAAACAGTTATATTTAGAAACCAAGACCGAATTGGAACAGAAAGAAGAAGCAATTGAAAATCTCAAAATACAACTTGCAAAAATAGAAGCGAGTCTTAAACAAATGGTTCCTCTTTTTGAACTTCAAAAGCAACAAAAAATGCTTTCGCAAAGCAATCAAAGGTATGCTGAACACATTCGTAAACTTGAAGAAATTTATAAAAAAAAGGCTTCTGAACTTAAACACGAAATATCTATTAAAGAACACGAGATCGAAGTTGAACGCTTTAATAAATCGATTTTCGCAGTTGTTTTATTTTTAGTCTTATTATTACAACCTATATTTTGGTTTTTAATGAATTAGCGATCAGATTATTCTTTTGTCTATTTTATTAAATTAGACCATAAAATTGAGTTTTTCCGCATCTTTTATTAAAAAAAATGTATTTCCATGATTAATCCACTCCGACACGGGGGTTTTTTTTAATTAAAAATTATGGTAAGTTGTTTAGATTTACTTTTTTAATTATAAAATAAAATGAAAGCTTGCAAGGTTAACAAAAACATTGTATTAATATACTTTCTAGTAGTATTTGGGATTACTTGTAACATAAGTTTTGCGCAGCTAGAAGACGCCAATGACATAATTGACAACCCGCAAGAAACATTACAAAATACTGATTTTTTAGAAAACGAAACACAAGAAAGTCAAGAGGCTCAACCTGCAAATTCAAATGATAACAATTTCAATCCCCTAGCTTTTTTTGCGGATAATCAATCAATCATTTTTACACAATCTTTAGAAAGTATTAATGATAAATTTTATTCTAATCACTTTTCAACAGATCAGGATACAGTTATTTACTTTGATACCACAATCCAAGATATATCTGTAGATCTAGTTTTCGACATATTCTACAGTATGCCCAGTATTGAACTAGGACTTTACGATTCTCAAACTTTTGAACAAGTTCAATCACACACAATTTCTGATTTAAATGGAACGATTAACTTTTCTAACCTTCAGAAAGAGCTTTATTTAGGTTTTCATGTTCCTGCCGAAAGTATTTTAAGTATTCAAGATTTAACATTGTTATCAAAACCAGAAACTCAGCTAACTACAGAACCAACACAAGCCGTAGAAACAACCCCAGAACCATCTTCCACTGAAGAGCAATCAGAAACCTTAGAAGAGCAAGTTCAAGAAGTTATTGAACAAACTACTAACCCAGACACGGAAACAGAACCCACACAAGCCGTAGAAACAACCCCAGAACCATCTTCCACTGAAGAGCAATCAGAAACCTTAGAAGAGCAAGTTCAAGAAGTTATTGAACAAACTACTAACCTAGACACGGAAACAGAACTAACACAAGCCGTAGAAACAACCCCAGAACCATCTGCCACTGAAGAGCAAACAGAAACCTTAGAAGAGCAAGTTCAAGAAGTTATTGAACAAACTACTAACCTAGACACGGAAACAGAACCCACAGAAGCTGTAGAAACAACCCCAGAACCATCTGCCACTGAAGAGCAATCAGAAACCTTAGAAGAGCAAGTTCAAGAAGTTATTGAACAAACTACTAACCCAGACACGGAAACAGAACCCACAGAAGCCGTAGAAACAACCCCAGAACCATCTGCCACTGAAGAGCAAACAGAAACCTTAGAAGAGCAAGTTCAAGAAGTTATTGAACAAACTACTAACCTAGACACGGAAACAGAACGAACACAAGGCGTAGAAACAACCCCAGACACGGAAACCCAAACCCCACAAACAGAAACAACCCTAGACACGGAAACAGAACGAACACAAGGCGTAGAAACAACCCCAGACACAGAAACCCAAGAAGCCGTAGAGCAAACACCAAGCTCGAATACAAACTCAAGCACGTCTAACCCTGATGATTCAAGCAATAGCTCTTCAAATTCCAATAATAGCCCTACAGTGGATCAAAATGACAATTTTAGTCCAAATACTAACGTGAGAAGAGTTAGTACATCATCTTCGAGTTTTGTTTCTAATAGAAGTAGTTTTAACTCACAATCTGCTAATCAAAATTTAGAACTAGCATCCGCAAATACTTCGAATCAAAATTCATCAAGTGAATCTATAAATGCTTTGGATCAATCACAAAGCAACCAAGACCTATCTAATTCAGCTTTAGAAAGCCAGGTTGAAACTGATTTAAAAGTTGATAATACGCAAAAAGAAGATTCGTCTGAAAAATTTAGTCAAGCCCTAAGTCAGATGAATAATCAAGTCACAAATGATGAATTGTTCGTTAATACAAATTTAAATGAACATGAATTCAAGAAGGATAAAGAATCGATCGAAAGTTCTGGGTCTGATTATTTAAGTTACATTGTAGAAGAATCAGAGTTCACACTAGTTGAATCAGATGTACAAATCTTGGCAAGCCAAAGCGATTTAAATCCCCTGTTTGTGGCAAAACCAGAAGTTCAAAAAAAACCTACGCCAGAGATTATTGCAATGGCACCTGATAATCCGGTTTCAGAACAACAAAAGCCTGATGTACAACCTAACACTTCACAAGAGCAATCTAATAGTATAATTAATTCCGAGGTTAAAACAGTTGCTAACCAGGTAGCCAACACACAAGATTTTGAGTTTGCCAGTTTTCAAGCAAGTTTAATAGTTAAAAAACCAGGTGCGACAACAGACAAAGCCCTAGAAATAAACAAAAAACACGAATTTGACACTCTAAATGATGTTTTTGCAAAATCAGATATTCAAACCTTAGAAAGTGGCTGCAAAAAGAGCGTTTGCTCCCCTGTTAACAAGTTTGCTGAACAAAATAAACCTTATTTAAATGAAAAAAATATAACTTTAGATTTACACCCAATCGAAATTAATCCCATTTATAATTCCAACTTTTTACTTGGAGGTAATTCAAATTTTAAAAATGCACGTGTAGATCTCTATTTAAAGCGTAAAAACTCTGATGAAAAACTAGGGTCTAAATTAACGGATTCTAAGGGTGAGTTTTACTTTTTAATAAACTCAAACCTAGTAAACAATCAAAACTACACTTTTTTTGCAGAGATAAAATCCCAACAATCCCCTTTTTATAAAGTAATAACAGACTTTCATGAGCCTGAATTGCAATATACACCAGAAAAATTTTGTGGAAAAAAACTAGCAAATTCTCAGTTAAAATGCGGAATTTCAAAAGTTCCAAGTTTAGAATTTAGTTTGCCAGAAAACAAATACTTAGAGGTTCTTTATAACTCAGAGGTAACACCGGGCGAACTACAATCACAAAATTTAGAGCATCTTGTGGTTCAACCAGAACAAGATTATTTAGAAACTCTTGCAAATGGTTCTAATCACAAGATTATTTATATTGTACGGGACAACTTGGATCCAACAAAGATCTCTAGTCCAGTTGTTGTTGAGTTTGAAACTTTTGTTCCTTTAATTAATCCAATTACAACTCCAATGTTTCTGTTTATCGCTTTGATCATTGGATCTCTAACTATAGAAAAAATATTTTTTAATCTAAAAACTAATGACCAACCAAACTTGGAGTCGCTTACTGAAGATTTGTAGTACAGGGCTTGTAACAGCAGCCATATTTACAGGATTGTTTGTAAGTTCGGCTCAAAACTTTGTTATCACCGTAAATTCGATAGAGGATTTAGCATTGGCAAAAGATGCCAAGCAATGTGATACAGATCTACTGGATTTCGAAATCACCTGTAGTTTTCGTGCAGCGCTCGAATTTGCAAAACAAAAATACACTACAGAACCAGATTTATATGATTTTTTTATAATCAATTTTGATTCAGATTTAGTAAATCAACAGAAAGAAATTCTAATTACTTCGCATTTACCTTTAATTGATTTTCCTCTAATTATTGATGGATTAGGGGATGAGTGTAGTAATCCAAATGTTTCTTCGTCTCCTAAAATTACGTTGCAGGGGAATGGGGCATATATTAAAGGGCTCAGATTTGAATCTTTTATTACTACTACCTCAACTTCTGCTCATGGATCAAAAGTTTGTGGTTTGGCATTAGACGGTTTTGGACAAACTCCATTAACTATCAATGGTTATTGGGATAATACAGAAGCAGTCTTTCGAGATGCAAAATTAAATTCTGAATACCAAATTTCAAATAATTATTTTGGTTTCGACAAGTCAGGGTTGAGCTTTGTATCAGATAGTTATAGTTCTAATAAAGTTGCAATCAATTCGACTAAAAATGTTCTTTTTACAAATAATTTAGTACGTGGAGATATTGCTTTATACAACACAAACAATATTACAATAAAGGATTCGTTATTGAGCGTGGATCTAAATGGAATGCCAGTTTCTAGTCAAATATCTCAATCAATAACTGTTGGTCACAGTTCAATCGATGATAAAACTTCAGACAATATAGTTATTGAAAACAACCTAATGTCTGCTCTAAACGCAACTGCACCAATTAAAGATACGATTATTAAAAACAACACAATTTGTTTTAGCCCCTACAAAGCAGATGGTCTACAAAAATACATGAATCTTTGTAGTAACTACGCCCCAATCAACATTAAAGATGCCACAAATATAAATGTTACCAATAATCAAATCGGTTTGGGTCAGTATGATTCAGGTTATCAGTACGAACCAAACCCTCAGTATATGAGTTATCTTTTTTACTCAAATGGCTTGGTAGATAATTTAAATTTTGACTCGAACACAATGGGTTTAGAAAATTCCTTAATGGATTCGTATTATTTTACAAATACTTCGATAAATAAGCTCAAAAACTCTACTATAAAAAATTCTACTTTTATGGGTGGTAAATATGGATTCAACGTATATTACGATATGGAGAATAATTTATTTGAAAATCTTGTGTTTCAAACTCCACTTACTCATGTAAATCGTGATTATGGGATTATTCAACAGTATTCTTCTGGGAGTTTTGTTTCGAATACTTTTCGAGATATTACTTTTTTCAATTATAAAAAATCAATGCTCAAAGCTGCATCTACTGCTGTAAACAATCTCTTTGATAATTTAGTGGGTGATTTGCCAAAGGCAAACTATACAGCTTTTTCTAAAATTGCATTTGAATCAGCTTATTCAAGTTTTTTGACTCCGCCACAGCCAGAAATGTTTGTATATAATGTTGATTCATCACAGACAACAATTGATTTAAAAATTAGTTATCCAACTACAGCAGACAAATGTGATTTTCAGGTTTTCTTAGCAAATCAAGATGATAGTGACTTTTATGCTAAAAACACTAAAAGACTAACATTCGCAGAGAATAATCAGTCTCAAACTACAGTTACAAATTTAAACGGATTGTGTACTTATCAAGGGCAAGTTATCGTTCCGCAAAATTACATTTGGTCTAAGACAAATATCTTATTTTATCAAAGTACTGATTATACAGCTACAAGTTTTCAAACTACTTCGTATAGTGATTACAGATTGTTCAATGTTCAGATGTCTGCGGATATAATCTTTGATGATTATGATTCAAACAACGATTACGATTTTTCTTTTCCAATAGATAAAGATGTAAAATTCACATTACAAAATGCTCAAAATGTGCAAAAAGTTGTATTTGATTTAGATACAAGTTATGACTCTGATAATGATGGAGTAACCGACAACGATACTGATTTTGTAGGTAATTCTTTAATCTTAAATTTGCATAAACAAAGTGTAAATAATCAATCAAAAACTTTTAGCGATCTCAATTCTTACCCGTACAATGTAAAAGTGGATATTTATGGTTTGGGTGAAGTTATTACAAAAGATTTTTATCTAGAACCATTTCAAATTCAATTCGCCAACGATTTAGATACTTGTATAGTTACCGATTCTCAATCTGGACTAGCTACATTAAATGGTCCAATTTTAAATGAGACTCTTTTTGAACCAAGACATTTAGAATTTGATTTTAACACTCAAAAAGATACCACGGATTCATTAGTCATGAATGCTAACGATGGAATAAGCGATAACGATATTGACTCAACAGATCCATATTTATATCTAATTAATTACGACACACCAGGTGTTAAGACTTTAAAAGTTACAGCATTTGATTCATCAATGTTCACTCAGTCTAAATCATTAACTCATGAGCTTACTGTGTATCCATCATTTGAATTACCAAGTGCAGAAATTCAATCCACAATAGATTCTCAAAATGTACAATTTTCTTTGCAATCAGTTAACACATGTATAGACTCAGTTGAATGGGATTTTGGTGACGGCAACACACAAAGTGGACATTTAAACACGCAGCACACTTATAGCCAAGCTGGAGAGTATACTGTAAAAGCAACATTAGTTAATCAAGATTTCCAAAACACCATCATTGCAAATATTATTGTTGGTATTCAAGCACCTACCGCCAATTTTGATTTCTCTGTTGATTCTCAAACTGTAAGTTTTACCAATACAAGTAGCAACACAAATTTGTCAGAATTTGAGTGGGATTTTGATTCGGATGGTATAGTAGATTCCACAGAAAAAAATCCAACATTCAATTATTCAGATTTTGGAGATTTTACTGCTAAATTAACAGTAACAAATGCTGCTGGTGTGGATTCTGTTTCTAAACAGGTAACTATCGAAGAACCTCTATCTTTAGTGTTAAATACCGATTTTGAATCACAGAATATTAATCTGTTTGACCAAGAATTGTTGTTAGACAAATTACAAACTGCTACCTTTAATCTTAATGACTCCACAGTTGCTCTTTGGCAATTAGACAATGGAACAAGTAAGTTCGAAATTGAAACTGATTATCTAAAATTAAACTTCGTTGAAAACCTAGTTAATCAACAAAAATTTGAATTAGATCCTATCGAAAAATTATTTTTAAATATCAAAACACTAAGTGGTCAAACTGCTCAATATATAATTAGCTTTGTAGATGCAAGATTTTCACAAGAGACAGCTTGTCTTGCAACAAATCAGGAAAATAAATTTAACGCCAAAAACTTAAATTATGATTCTTATCAATGGCTCCTAGATGATCAAGAAATTCAATCTCAAAATACTATTTCTCTGCAAAATCTAGCTAACGGAACATATAATTTAACATTAATAGCGACAAAGCAAAATCAATCAAGTATTTTTGATCAAACAATAGAGGTGTTACCAGAACTTTCAACCCCAATTGGACATATAAAAGTTTTAGATGAATTTCATTCAGAATCTGGTGTGCTTGTTTCTTTAGATGCAGATTTTATTGGTGATTGTTTAACTTACAAATGGGATTTTGAATCAGATGGATTGATAGACGCCTATACAAAAAATGTAACTATCGAATACACACCAAATATCGACTATTCATTAACCCTCAAAGTGGCTAACCAAAGCTATGATACGGTACTTATCAAATCGTTCAACTTTTTTGATCAAAACCCTGATTTGATAACCCCAATCGAACCAATTACCGAACCAACTTTAACTCCAGAAATCACACCTGAACCAACTCCAGTTGAGCCAACAATAGAAACCGAAACCGTAGCTGCAGAAACTACAGAGACACCAGATACACAAACAGCTACAGAAACTGCAGAAGTTCCAGAAACCGAAACTTTAACTACCGAAACTACTCCAGAACCAACCCCGGAAGTAACACCGGAACCAACTCCAGAAATCACACCGGAACCAACCCCAGAAACCACACCGGAACCAACCCCAGAAACCGAAACTTTAACTACCGAAACTACTCCAGAACCAACCCCGGAAGTAACACCGGAACCAACCCCAGAAACCACGCCTGAAACACAAACCATCAAAGACGAAACAATCGTTTTAACAAGTCCAAAGAAAAGAAAAAGTAGATCATCTGTTTCTAATTATACTCCACCAATTAAACAAGTAGCAGAAGAAACTAAAGATGATTCGACAAAAATTAATACAACTGTGCAGGAATCAAAAGATACAACTCAAAAAGTTTTTATTACAGATAGTGCAAAAGTAGCTTTTGAACCAAAGCTGACTGATTCAGTTTCAGTTGTACAAGTTTCTAAAACTGAGCAGGCACAACAATCTAACACTGATCAATCAATCTTAGATACGCCTCAATTACTAGAAACTCAAAAACTAGACGCAGCAACTTTAGATGAAAATCAAAATGAGTTAAACACTTTCAAAAAATCAATTACACAAGTTGCACAGGCAGAGTCATCCAAGGTTTCTAGTGCAATTGTTGCACAAAAAACTTTAGTTCTAAAATCAGAAGCATCTACACAAAACCTTTTATCAAATCTCTTAAAAGCAAGTCTCAATGCGCAGCCGGTATTGTCGTTTAAGCAAGTTAAAAACTTGGAAACTTATCAAAAAGAGAGTCTGATTCCAAACTTAACAACTCAAGAACAAATTGCGAAAGCTACTTTAGATGCTCCCAATTCCAAAGATTTAGCAGTTTTAAAGAGTTTCAATTATGATGCTTCACAAAATCAAGCAACTGATATCGAACAATCCAATTCATTGATCGACAATAACATTGCTCAAAAAATTGGAATCACAAACCCAGTTGCAAATAATTCATATATTAAACAAAGAGCTCTATACAAAGCTCCATTACAAATAGATCAAGGAGTTTTATTAGAACTTTCAAATAATCAAATCTTTACTGGTTCTCAATTTGTAATAAATGGTCAAATTCAATCAGATTTTCCTGCGCAAAAAAATCAAATCGAGTTTTTTATCAAAGATTTTTCTAATCAAGAATGGAAATTATTAGGCACAACTCAAATAGATGAAAATAACAATTTTAGCTTTCTAAACGACTCAAAGCTTAAGCAAGGTAAGTATTTAGTAGTTGCAGAAGCCAAAACCTTAGATTCTAAAACTATTAATAGCTCAGTATTTACAATACAAATTACCACAGACCAATTTATAAGTTCGCCAAATATCAAATTCGATCGCGCAACTCAAAGTCTTAACTTGTCTAAATTGCCAGAAGATACAATTCTCACACTGAATTTACAAAGTGTTTTATACTCATCCCAAGCCATTATTGGTTCAACAAACAGTCAGTTGAACCTAAATTTACCTCAAATAAAAACCTTCGAACCAGGTTCAAAACATAGAATTACGGTTTATGCAGAATCTGCACAAAATCCTACGCAAAGATCGCAAGTAGAGGTTATAGAATTTTCTATTCCAGATCCTTCACAAAACCATTTGTACATAGCAATAGCAACGTTAATTCTACTTACAACATTTGTTATAAAAATTAATGTAGACAAAAGCAAAAAAAGATTGTAAAAATTTTGATTAGTTAACCACGCTGACAAACCTCTATAAACAAAAATCCATAGAATCATGACTAGCTAGCCAAAAAACCAGGCTTGACCACTTGAGGGGCCTAAATTCAAACTGATATAATTAATACACTTTTAATATATTAGATGGTCCCTCTCAAACCAGAAAATAACATCTTAAAAGCTGTAAAAAAGCTACAAAAAATAGACATCCAAAAAATGTCACTCTTTTTGTATTTAGGGATTATTTTATTTGGGACATTTTCTTTTAATTTCGTAACCCAAGCTACAACCACAACCATTGAAGTAAATTCTACTGGTGACCAAGCACTAGCAGCCAGCGCCACAGTTTGTGATACAGACTTAACAGATGGCGACACTGTGACTTGTACCCTCAGAGCTGCAATCGAGTTTGCCAATGCACGCGCAGCCGACGACACAAATACTTATAAAATAGTTTTCACTGGAATAACTGGTGATGATAATGTTGTTTCAGTTGCATCGAGCTTGCCAGCAATTACCAAAAAAGTCGAAATTGATGGTACCGACTTAGATGGAGATGTGCGAGATATAACAATCGAAGGTGCAGCCCAAGCAGGAGTTGATGGATTTTTATTTGAAGACGAGGCTCATGGATCAAAATTGGAAAACCTAGTGGTGCGTGGTTTTGCAAACTTTAATTTGAAAATCGACGGGTCCACTCAGACCGATGGTGCTAGTACTTATTTAATTCAAAACAACTATTTTGGCGTGGATCAAGATGGTAGCACTGTTTACACAACAACGAGTAACTATAATGTATATTTTAATTCATCTGATTATATTACTTTTAATAACAATACGGCTTCTGGTAAAAGATGGTACCACTTATATGCAAGCAGTAGTCATAATATAAATATTCAAAACTCAAACTTAGGAACAACAGCTTCAGGTGAAAAAGTTGTTGATAACTTAGGTGGTATGGTTGTCAGTGGATATGGAGTTTGGGCAAATAATAGTAATAATGTCACGGTTGACAGCAATGTAGTAGGTGGAATCGAAGGCTCCTACGCAATACAAGTGCAAAGGGGTGATAACTTTGCCATTACGGATAATCGAGTGTGTATAAGTGTCACTAACGCTAATCTTTGTAAAGATGGTTATGGTATACAAGTAGATGGTGCATTTGGTGATTATTCAACTGGTGGAACCATAACAGGAAATGTAGTCGACGGTGCAGATGACACAAATACAAGCGATGGACTTATTTATGGAGTCGGATTGCAATATGTTGATAATTTAACATTTTCTAATAACATAATTGGTATGACCAATGGGTTTTCCGAATCGGGAAGCTCACTCTTAAAAATGAGTAACGTACATTCATCTACTTTTAGCAAAGGTGCTAATGGAGCCTTTGGAACATCTTTATATGGGATTTATTTTCTTAACGGTGATATTTATGATAACACATTCGAAAATTTCGATATCACCTGGAGTGCGGGAACACCTAGTGGAGCAACTAGTAGTACCGGAGGCTTTTCATTGAGTGCTTCTCGTATGTACAATAATGTATTTGAAAACATCAAAATATCTGGGACCAATAACGGAATGTATAATTTAGATTCAGCACAAGAAGAGTTTAATTATTTCGATGGCGTTATGGTTTTCGATGTCACGAATTCAAGTTTTAGTAACGTAAACCCTCTTGTTAATGCCCAAAACGGCCTCCAGAGTGGAACTCCAACAGTAAATTCAACCTCTTACAGCAATGGAGACTTTATTGTGAATATCGATGTCTCTGCTACAGTCACAGGTGAATCTTGTACTTTTATAGCCTATATTTCCGATGTAGATGGCGAGGCCGATACCTATTTAGTAGATTCGCAAGGCAATCGCCAAATCGCAGGAACACTCGAGTCAGGAACTTGTACACTTACAAATCAAGATTTTATTATCCCAGAAACTTACACTGTTCAAAATACTAATTATATAGTAACCGCAGTAACAGATATAATTGCCTCCGACACCTTACATGCATCCACGACAGTGGTGAGTGATGTAAAAGAAACATCCTCATATTCAAGCTCTGCCACAGCAACTTTTAATTTACCAGTAACTGCAAATATCACCGTAGACGATGGTGACACAGATGATAC
>CBFHYO010000068.1:0-1693 GCA_965660075.1 Patescibacteria group bacterium | reverse complement strand
ACTCATTACCTATGTTGCCTGTATGTGTGCGAATAATTTACGCTAAATTAATGTTTTTGTCAAAGCTTTTGATGTGTTTTTGCTTATAAAAAGCAGTTTGTTTGTAGTTTTAGTTTACGGGTTGGTGATTTTGTGTTAAAACAATGTGCGTTTTAGTTTCTTTCTTGGGATAACCGGCCCTCTGATCAGTAGTTTAATTTTAATTATTATAATTGGTGGATCTTGCTTGCAATTTCGGGTGAAATTTCTTGAATCTGATTTTGAATCTCTTGGATTATAGAGTTGATTCTTTCTTTTTCCCAAATTTCACAAATCTCCAAATTGATTATATGCCAATCTGGATTTTCTGGTGTGTCTGTATGTTCTATTATTTGTAATTCTGGTTCTCGCATGATGGTGGGGTTAAATTTACAATGTAGTTTAACTCTCAAATCTCGATTTTTCAGAAAACTGTGGGGGCGCAGCCCGTGGGCTGCGCTATAGCCTTTTACGGTCTGAATTAGAATTTGTCTGCTCCATAAAAACTTTGTAGAGCTTTTGGAATATTTATAGATCCATCGGCTTGTTGATGGTTTTCTATAAGTGCGATAGGGAAGCGGCTTGTCACAACTGCGGTACCATTAAGTGTGTGAACGAATTGTTTTTTGCCATTGGTATCGACAAATTTTATGTTTGCGCGGCGTGCTTGGTAATCAAGACAGTTGGATGTAGATGTGATTTCTCCGTATTCGCCTTGCTTGTTTTCATCGCCTTTCATTGTCATGTAGGCTTCAATGTCATATTTACGATGTGCGCAAGCTCCTAGATCTGCTGTGGCTATATCGATAACTTGGTAGGGAACTTCTAGTCCATCGACTATTTGTTTTTCGATATCGATAATTTTTTGGTGGACTGCCTCTGAGTCTTCTGGTTTGCAGAAGGCAAAAATTTCTAGTTTTTTAAATTGGTGTACACGGTAAAGTCCCATAGATGTTCGTCCGTAAGATCCGGCTTCTTTTCTAAAACAACTTGAGATTGCTGCGACAATTTTTGGCCCTTGTGACAAATCAATTACTTCGTTTGAATGGTAACCAAGCATGGTAATTTCGGCGGTTCCAATTAAACTCATGTCTTCGCCACCGATATTGTAAATGTCGTCTTGTTCTCCGCGAGGATTAAATCCGGCAAATTCGATTACGTCGTTATTGGCAAAATCTGGAGTTTCGATAATTTCTGTAATACCATTTTTTTCGAGGATACTTATTCCATAATCTATGAGTGCTCTGTTTAGTTTCACAAGTTTGGTTTTGGTAAAGTATGATTTGTGACCGGCAATTTTGGTACCTCGTTCAAAATCTAGAGCGTCGTGGGCAACTAGTAAGTCTGCATGGTTTTTTGGTTCGAAATCAAATTGTTGTGGTTCAAAATTTTTATACAAAACTGTAAAGTCTTCCTCTTCGCCAATAGGGCATTCTGGGTGTGCCATTATTGGTACTTGCTTAAGAAGTTCGATAAAGTCTGTATTGATTTTTTTATCTTCTTCTTCGAGTTCTTTGATTTTTTGGCTGAGTTGTTTTAGTTCGGCAATTTTTTCTGGAGTAGGTTTAGATTTGGAGCTAGATTTTAGAGTAGAGCGAAGCTCATCCAAATTTGATTGGGATGATTTTCTTTGTTCATCAAGTGTTACTAAGGCGTCTATTTCTACAGACATGTT
>CBFHYO010000067.1:0-57810 GCA_965660075.1 Patescibacteria group bacterium | reverse complement strand
GTCTTGGTAATCAATAAAAGTTGTTTAAATTCTTTTACAGATTCAGTTGAAGCAGAATAAAATAAATATGTTAAAAAATGCTGAGATGGTTTGTTTTTAGATTCGATCATCAATTTGGTTAATGTACATAAATCTGATTGGCATTCAGTTGGTATCTGTAAATTCAGATTGCTCGCTAAAATCATTGCTAAGGATTGGTCAAACTTTTTGGGTGATTTTACCAATTCACCTACAAAGTCTAAGTAATTAAATTTCCAATTAAATTTATAAAGTATCGACACTAAATAAAAGCTTAAGATTGGTTTTTTCGAATCGATCAATGGTTCTAAAACACTACAAATATAGGAGTCATCAATGCTATCAATCACATCATAAACTAAATGAATATTAGAGTTAGTTAAGCAATCTTGAATTTGTTTAACTTCATCATTTGATAATTCGAAGCTTATATTTGAAACCAACATAAACGTTACAATTTCCGCCTTTGTTAAGTCATCCATTTGAGTGGCATTTAATCCATCATATATTTTTCTAATATGAAAGTTTGTAAACGGCAAAGTTTTTAATTCAGTTTTATATCTTATTAGAAATTTATTAATTGCTGGTAGTAAATATTTTATTTTTATTTCTGAATTCTCAGCCAGTGAAACAAGTCTATTTAAACAATCAATATCACCTTGATTTGATATAATGCAGAATATCATTTTCATACATTCCTCAGGAAATTCCCTTTGATTTAAAAGATCTATCAATACATGCGCATTTTTATGTGTTGGATTTTGACGTAGGATTGATAATGAATCTAACAATGTTTGAATATTATCGGAGTTTCTTAAGTGTAATAGAGGAATGAACTTATAAGATTTATCAAATACGTTAATACCAATCATCATTAGCAATAATGATATGGCACCTAAGATATTTAAGTAGAAAAATGAACCATCGGCATTTAAAGTCACAGACGACAAAACTCCCACTAGTAGTAAACCCAACGGTTTAATAAATGACTCTAAAAATTCCATTATCTTAGCTCTAGAGCTATGAGCAAACACATAATAAGAGCTATGATATGCATTGTTAAATAGCACTCCAGATATTTCAAAGTTAAACTTAGAAAGTAGTACAGGTATAAAGCCCGGCGAGAAAATCACAAACAAAATACTTGAGAGTAAAACAATAGGACTTATAAGCATCGATCTAATAATACCGGTAAATGAAAGTATTCTTGATGCAACCAAAATTTGAAACAATACTGTTGCTGCACCAAAAATCACATGTAGCACCCCAAGGTCATAGGCCAAGTTGTGGTGTGCATCGTGTGAAAAATGAAATACTTGTTCTAAATACTGTATTTCTAATATTCCAAAAAACAAATACTGGAAAAATACAATTGTAGATATAGACATCAGTAATTTACTGGCACGCAAGTGTTTAAAAGAAATAGTAGATCCGGAATGATTATGCTTTACCAGTGAGTTCAGAATAGGATGTTTAAAACTTTGATTTAGAAAAGATACTATAATTGGAATTATTATCGCCAAAGGAAAAGCAATAAATAGTGTCACTAAGTGCAGAGGAAAGAAAGCCGAAAGCACTGTAATAGCAAAACCACCAAAGATTACTCCTATGGTATCAGCAGATTCAACGATCGGAAAAATTCTGGATGACTGAATCGGAGAAAATAAGTTTTCTACAAATAACATTTTAGCAATTCTCAATTGTGTTAATAAGACTGACACAATAATAAATACAGATGTCATAAACCCTAATTGCGAGATGTTAAATAGATAAAAAGAGGCAATCGAAATAAGACACGTTAAAAGAGTTGTAACCACCAAAACCGAATGTGGATTGTGTTTTGAAATGATTTTTCTAAATACCAAATGTCCAAATAAACTAGCAAGTGAATGCGTAATAAACAGTAATGGTATTGATTTTAGACCAAAATAATCAATAAACTGAACAATTAAAACAGTCCAACCAATAACAAATGCAACACGTATAAAAAAAGAAACTAGCCAAGAGTATATAACATCGGAAAATTCTGATGGATTTACATTCAGAGCCGAAACAATTAAAAGTTTTAAAAAACCCGTCATTTATTATTTTATTTAAATCTAAATATTATAACAAATAACGGGTGTAATGTCGAGTTTAATTTAAGATTACACTCTTAGGTTTACGTATGAAACGATAGATCCGCCTTTTGCTTTAACAAAAGCTTCTACGGTATGGCTTGGATCGATAACAAAGTCTTGGTGAGTAAGAGCTTGAGAGTTTCTGAATTTAGCTTCTTTACCAGCAAGAATTTTGTCAAACATTGCTTCCGGTTTTCCAGATTTAGCAAGTTCGTCATTCCAGATAGTGTATTCTGCATCAACCAATGCTTGATCAACATCAGAAGGGTTTAATGCAGTTGGGTTTGCAGCTGTAACGTGCATAGCAACTTGTTTAGCTACTTCGCTATCAGCTCCATCTAAAGAAACAACAGCACCAAGTTTGTTGTTTGAGTGCACATATACACCAAGGTTAGAACCTTCAACAACTTGCACGCTATCAACAACTAGTTTTTCACCCATTTTTAGAGAAAGGTCAGAAACTTCTGAAGAAATATCTTTGTCTACACCTCCGTCTAATAATAATTTTGCAAGACCATTAGCAGCCGCAACGAAGTCATCATTTTTAGCCACGAAATCAGTTTCGCAAAGTAATTTCATAACTACAACTTTTGAATCTGTTGCAGAGTATGCAACAACACCTTCGTGAGTAGAACGATCTTCACGTGCAGCAGCTTTAGCTTCACCTTTTTTTCTAAGTAATTCTACAGCTTTTGCTTCATCACCATTTGCTTCTTCTAATGCTTTTTTACAAGCAGTAATAGATACGCCAGTTTTGTCACGCAAGGCTTTGATTTGATCTAATGAGATAGACATTTTAATATAAGGGTTAAATTAAAGTACTTCTGCAACTTTAGACAGAATGTATTTGATTGATTTGATTGCATCGTCATTCGCCGTAATAGGATACTGGATGTTAGATGGATCCGTATTTGAATCTGTAAAAGCAACAACTGGAATGTTTAACACGTTTGCTTCTTTAACAGCAATATTGTCACGAACTGCGTCGATAACAAAAATAGCATCTGGTAAATCAGACATTTCTTGTACACCACCAAGTGCATTTTCTAATTTAGCGATAACTTTGTTGAACTTAGAAATTTCTTTTTTCTTGTATTTGTTCATATCTCCAGATTCACGCATATCTTTTAGTTTTTTCAATTCGCGAATACGTTGAGAAACTGTACCAAAGTTAGTTAACAATCCTGGGATCCATTTAGAAGTAACATATGGTTGACCAGTTTTTTCAGCTAAAGCACGTAAAGCTGGAATCGATTGTTGTTTTGTAGAAACAAGTAAAACAGTTTTACCTTGTTTTTTTTGTTGAGCTAAAAAGTCTAAGGCAACTTCTAGTTCATCTAAAGTCTTGTGTAAGTCCAAAATGTGAACGTTAGCACGGATACCCCAAATGTTTTTTTTCATAAGTGGGTTCCATTTGTTTGTGTAGTGCCCAAAGTGCACAGCATTTGCAAGCATTTCTTTTAGCGTTGCGTTTCTATCTTTTATAAAAGACATATTCCTTGTGGTTAACGCTTTATTTACTGTTGCCTGGGAAAGTATTTCTAATTAACTAGAAACAGGAAAACCAGTAGTAAATAAAACTCATATTTAATAAACGCCAGAATTATAGTTATAAATAAACAAAAATGCAAATTTTTTTATATTATTTTACAGCTAAAAAACAAATTGAAGTATTGAGAAAAAAAATATATCGTAATAGGGATTTAAAATTAGACAAATTCTTCATGCAAATTGATAAAACTTTTGATTTTCAAAAAAGAGAAAAAGAAATTTATGCTAAATGGGAAGCCGAAAAATGCTTCGCCCCAAACGACAGTAAAGAAACATTCACAATAATAATGCCACCCCCAAATGCAACAGGTCAATTACACATGGGGCACGCCTGTGGACTTTCTATTCAAGATGTGATGATAAGGTTTAAAAGAATGCAAGGTTACTCCGCACTATATGTTCCAGGAACAGACCACGCCGCACTAGCCACAAGTTCAAAAGTAGAAGGGGTTTATTTCGAAAAAGAAGGTAAGACTCGCTACGATTACGGACGTGAAAAGTTTTTAGAATTAGTTCATGACTATGTAGAGCAATCACAAAACACTATTATTCAGCAAACCAAAGTCATGGGTACCAGTTGTGATTGGGATAATTTACGTTACACATTAGAACCAAAAATTTCGGAGCAAGTTTTAAAAACTTTTGTTAATTTGTATAATGACGGTTTGATTTATAGAGCTGGTCGTATAGTAAATTGGGATCCAAACATGCAAACAACTGTCTCTGAAGATGAAATCAAATATGTCGAAGAAAAAACAAACTTTTACTATTTCAAATTCGGCCCAGTGACTATTGGAACATCTCGTCCAGAAACAAAATTCAAGGATAAAATTATAGTGGTTCACCCAGATGACCAAAGGTACAAGGCTTTAGTTGGAAAAGAGTTTGAATGCGAATGGATCGATGGAGTAGTTAAAGCGCGTGTAATTGCAGATGATTGTATCGATATGGAATTGGGTACAGGTGCCATGACAATTACTCCAGCTCACAGTCTTATAGACTTTGAACTTTCAGAAAGACACAATCTAGATGTGGAAAAAATTATTGATAAAAATGGCTACATTTTAAAAGACGTATCCGAAAGCTGTGGTGGTTTACATATTAGTGAGGCTCGTAAAAAAGCTGTAGAGATATTAGAATCTAAAGGTTTACTTGAAAAAATCGAAGAAAACTATATTCACAATGTAGCAACCAACGAAAGAGGTGGAGGAATTATCGAGCCACAGGTCATGAGCCAATGGTGGTTAGATGTAAATAAAGAAGTTATTGAATTCCAAGGTCAAACGCTAAGTTTTAAGCAAATTCTTCAAAAAGTAATTCATGAAAATCAAATCGAAATTATTCCTAATCGCTTTGAAGCAGTTTACTTTAATTGGGTTAACAATTTTAGAGATTGGTGTTTATCTCGCCAAATCTGGTTTGGTCATAGAATCCCTGCCTGGTTTAAAGGTAACGAAATAAAAGTACAATTGGATTCCCCTGGTGAAGGCTGGGAGCAAGACTCTGATTGTTTAGATACTTGGTTTTCATCGGCCATGTGGACATTTAACACTTTGGGATATCCAGATTCAGAATTATTAAAGAAATACCATCCAACGGATGTTATGGAAACTGGTTGGGACATTTTACCAATCTGGGTGATAAGAATGATTATGATGTCGACCTATACTCTCGGAGAAATTCCATTCAGACAGGTGTTCTTACACGGGATGGTTGTTGATAAGTTTGGTAAAAAAATGAGTAAATCCAAAGGTAACGGTATAGACCCACTAGATGTTGTTGCTAAATACGGTGCCGATGCAGTGCGTTTATCACTTCTTATTGGTCTTACACCTGGACAAGACACAAGAATGTACGAAGAAAAGATAGCTAGTTACAGAAATTTTGTTACAAAAGTTTGGAATTCGGTACGTTTTGTATTTATGAATGTAGAAAGTGAAGATCTTAAAACTGAATCAATAACAGCGGACGATTTAAAAACAGCAGCCGACAATTGGATTGTTTGCGAATTAAATAAATTAATTCTAGATACAACAGAATCTATGGAAAACTGGAGACTATCAGAGGCTGGATCGAAACTATACGATTTTCTATGGAACACTCTGTGTAGTTGGTATATTGAAATGTCTAAAACACAGCCAAATCCAAAAGTCTTAGTTTATGTAACAAAAACTGTACTAAAAATGCTTCAGCCATTTATGCCTTTTGCAACACAAGAATTATGGGAGCAATTTGGAAATACAAATCAGTTAATGCTTGAAAGCTGGCCTAAACCAGTGTCAACTCATTGCGAAGCATCGACAGCTTTCAATCAGGATATTATAGAAACAATACAAGCTATAAGATCTCTAAAACAAGAAATGGGTGTAGAAAACAACAGGGAAACATGTGTTAAGATTTTGACTCAAAAAGAACTCCAATCAGCAGAAGGTATTATTGTAAAAATGGCTAAAACAAATAATATTGTTTTTGAAAACTCTACAGAGTACCAACAAAAAGGATTTATAGGTTCGATTGTGAAAAAAGACATCTATATCTTGTTGGAAATTTCTGATAACATAGATCTGGAAGCAGAGATGAAAAAATGCCAAAAAGAAATAGCCAATACGCAAAAGCAAATTGCCAATTGTGAAGGACGGCTAAATAATCCAAAATACGTTAATTCTGCACCAGAACACTTAGTGCAAGAAACAAGAGATGTATTAGAGCAACACAAAGACAATCTGGAAAAATTAAACAAAAAATTAATCCATTTACAAAATGTCTAACCTCCAAGACATAAAAATATTAATTAAAGAAGAGAAGTTTGCTCAAGCAAATAAAATGCTAGATCAAATTTTACTTAGAGAGTCTCAAAACCAAGAGGCTCTAAAACTCAAGCGTGAATTACAAAACTTAGCCTACAATAAAAACCTTCAGCTAGTTGATCAAAAGTTAGCCGAGTATCAGGATTTATTTACTGCCAAAAAATATGCGCAGTTAATTCCAAAACTTAAAAAACTTCAGACCTACGCACCAGGTTACAGCAAGCTCGATAAGTTTGTTCTAAAGGTTTACAACGAGTACGAGAAAACTGTTCACAAGAACAAAGGAAGTGAAATAAAGCAGTTGCAACAAAAATTAGATCAACTCATATCGCAAAACAATGGAAAACAAGCGATTTTGGATATAGAAACCTATGCTGTAAAACATCAAGACAATCCAGTTTTCCAAAAGATGGTTATAGAAACTAAACGCAAGGTAATTGATAAAAAGCTTAAAAATAACAAAAAGGCATTAAAAAGATTAAATGCTCCAAGTAAATTTGAATTTCTAAAAAAACTTTATCAAATCGATATAACCTACCCAGTAATTCAAAAAGAGTTATACAAAGCAAAAAAAGAATTAGAGTCGTATGATAAAAAACAGAAAAAAGTTTATCTTCGCGAGGCAAAAATTCAATTGAAGATTCTATACAATCAAAAAAAATATCCTGAATGTATTCAAGCGTGTAAAGAATTACTCAAAGTTTTTCCAAATAACAAATCTGCCGTAAAGTATTTCGAAAAAGCAACAAGTAGGCAAATTCAGCAAAATTATCTAATGGCTTATGCCAAAATAACCCAATCAGCATGATTTTATCAGATAGAACTATTAAAGAAGAAATTAAAAAAGGAAACCTGAAAGTAGAGTCCCCAGATAATCAACATGAACAAAATATTCATGCAAGTAGCATGGACTTACGATTAGGTTATCACTTTAAAATTTACGAACACTCAAAATTAGCAATTCTGGATCCCAAAAATGCAGAAATGACTAAAAACATGACAAAGCTAATCACTTTGGATTCAGAAAACGAACCTTTTATTGTTCAACCTGGAGAGTTTGTACTTGGAGTAACTCTAGAAAAAGTCAAAATACCAACTAATATGGTAGCTCGAGTAGAAGGTCGATCTTCGCTTGGTAGACTTGGAATTATTGTCCACTCTACAGCAGGTTTTGTAGATGCAGGGTTCGAAGGGACAATCACTCTAGAAATCACAAATATTAATAGACTCCCAGTTGCATTGTACCCAGGAATGAGAGTTTGCCAGCTTGCATTCGAACAAATGACAAGCGAGGCAGATGTACCTTACAATAAAAAACCATCTGCTAAATACCAAGGACAAGTATTGCCAGAAGAAAGTCGAATACTTATTGATCCAGAGTTCCGCAAGTAACAAAACTATCAACACTCAGCAAAATGTCAAAACTACCTAAGTTTATTAAAACTAAACTAGCTCCAAATCCAGAAGTTGTAGAACACAATCGTCAAAAACTTGCAAAACTAGGTCTTGCAACTGTTTGCCAAGAAGCAAAATGTCCAAACCTAGGTGAATGTTGGTCGCAAAATACTGCGACCTTTATGGTTATGGGGGACACCTGCACCCGTGGTTGTAAGTTTTGTAATGTTAAAACAGGCATGCCTGAACAACTAGATAAACTCGAACCACACAAAATCGGAATAGCTGTCAAAAAAATGCAATTAGATTATGTTGTAATTACTTCGGTAGATCGTGACGATTTACCAGATCAAGGTGCTAACCATTTTTCAGAAGTAATAACTCAGGTAAAAAAGTATAACCCCGGAATAAAAGTAGAGGTGTTAATTCCAGATTTTCGTGGAAATACAGATTTATTAGATATAGTAATTGCAGCCAAGCCAGAGGTGATTGCGCACAATATCGAAACAACAGAAACACTCACCCCAGATGTACGTGATTTTAGAGCGAGTTACAGACAATCATTAAATGTCTTAAAATACATTAAAAAAAATTCCAAAGATATTTTAACAAAAACCAGTATTATGCTTGGTCTTGGAGAAACTGATTCGGATCTCAAAGATTCATTTACAGATTTATCAGAAATTAGTTTAGATATCTTAACCCTCGGTCAGTATTTACAACCAAGTCAAAAACACTTAAAGGTAAAAGAATTTATAAAGCCAGAAAAATATAGTAAACTGTCAAAAACAGCTATTGAGGCAGGAATTAAATTAGCAGTGGGCTCACCTATGATGAGATCTAGCTACAAAGCCCACGAATTTTATAATCAATTAACTACAAAAGTATGCAGTTAGATAGTCAAAAGCACTCCATATTTAAGAATTACGATCACACAGCATCTGAAATGTTTTCCGTTTTAGATTTTCAAGGAAATGTCTTACACAGAGAGTTTGCTAATGAATTTAAAGAAAAAGATTTACTCAAGATTTACTCATGGATGCAAAAAATCAGACTTGCCGATAAAAAATGTATCAACATGCAAAGAACAGGACAAATGGGTACATATTTATCAGTTCGTGGTCAAGAAGCTTGCCAAGTGGGAGCCACATATTTACTAAACAAAGACGATTGGTTGCTTCCAGCATTTAGAGAATCTGGAATGATGCAAATAATGGGCGTAGAGCTTTCTAAAATCATGCTTTACTGGATGGGTAACGAAAAAGGTAGCCAAGTTCCTGACAATGTAAATGTACTACCAATTTCCATTTGTGTTGGATCACACATTCCTCATGCAGCAGGTATTGGTTGGGGGGAGAGACTTAAAAAAGGTCGCCGAATTGCTCTGGCATCTTTTGGTGATGGTGCAACAAGTGAAGGGGATTTTCATGCAGGATTAAACTTTGCATCTTTGTACAATGCCAAAACAATTTTCTTCTGCCAAAATAATCATTATGCAATTTCGACATCGAGAAAACTTCAAACTAAGTCTAAAACTATTGCTCAAAAAGCAATCGCTTACGATATGCCACACGTGCAAGTAGACGGTAACGATGTGTTAGCTATTTTAAAAACAATGCAGCAAGCTATAGATCTGGCACGAGAACACAATATCCCAACTTTTATCGAGGCAGTTACATATAGATTAGAAGATCACTCGACTAGTGACAATTCAAGTCTATACAGATCGAAAGAAGAAGAACAACAGGCAGAATTGAGAGATCCATTAAAACGTATAGAGGTATTCATGCGTGCCAATAATATGTTAAATGATGCAATCAAGCAGGAAATTATAGACAAAGCTTCAAAAGAAATAGATGAACAAATCGAAAAAGCTAAGCGCGAAAGTGTTCCATCTGCAGATAGTATGTTTAACTATTTATTGTCAGAAACATATCCAGAATTAGAAAGACAAAGAGATTTATTACTTAACGAAATCAATCAATAATGAATGAATTAAAAGTTATAGAAGCAATCAATCAAGCATTAGACCAAGCAATGGAAGCAAACGATAATATCATTCTTCTTGGTGAAGACGTTGGTAAACAAGGGGGAGTATTTCGTGCCACAGTTGGCTTACAAGAAAAATATGGAGAAGAGAGAGTCTACGACACACCAATTTCAGAAATGGGGATTGTCGGATCGTCAATTGGATTGTCATTAAATGGTTTTTTTCCTGTTTGTGAAATTCAATTCGACGGTTTTATATGGACTGGATTTGATCAAATAATAAACCATGTTACAAGAATGCGTTCGCGTTCTCGGGGGAGATTTAAATGCCCAATGTTGATTCGTGTACCATTTGGTGGTGGTATTCATGCACTCGAGCACCACTCAGAAAGTATGGAAGCTGTATTTAGCCATATTCCTGGAATAAACGTAGTAATTCCATCGGATCCATATACTGCAAAAGGTCTGCTACTAGATGCATTAGAATCAGACGATCCAACCATTTTTTTAGAGCCAAAAAAAGTTTACAGAGCGATCAAGAAAGATATTCCACGTGAGCCATACAAGCTTGATAGCAAAAAAGCGATTGTCGAAAGACAAGGTAATCAAATTACAATTATTAGCTACGGTGCCATGTACTACGAAACAAAAAAAGCCCTGGCCGAATACATTCAAACAAACAAAATCGACTTTGAGTTAATCAATTTAGTTTCTCTAAGTCCAATCGATTACGATACTATTTTCCAATCCGCCAGAAAAACAGGCAAGGTTTTAATCATTAATGAAGAAAATCCAACATGTGGTCTGGCAGCAGAATTATCTGCAATGATTCACGAAAATTGTATTAGTGATTTGATCGCACCTGTAAAAAGAGTTACTGGATTTGATGTAATAATACCACTTCTCACAAACGAGGATAATTACATGCCAACCAAAACCAGAATCCTCAACGCCTTAGATAATTTAATAAAAGCCTAATGAAATTTATTTTTCCAGATGTGGGTGAAGGAATCCACGAAGCCAAAATTGTAAATATTTTAAAGAAAGTTGGAGACTCCATAAATAAAGATGAAATTCTATGTGAAGTAGAAACCGATAAGTCTATTGTAGAAATTCCATCTCCAGAAACTGGTGTAATATCCGAAATCGATTTTCAAGTAGGAGATACAATTCATGTCGGAGACACTTTGGCTGTAATTGATTTAGGTACAGAAAATGCTAATAAAGAAACTACAACTACCGATCCAGTTGCCACAAAAGACACTGGTAATGTTGTTGGTTCTCTCGAAGATGCTGATTCATCTAAATTTTCAGATTTAGACTTTAGCAGTTACAAGGCAGATAGTTACACTAAACCCGAGGTAAACCTGCTCAAATCAGATGCAGAGGGATCTAAAGAAACACAAAATATATCTTTACAAGATGCTAATCAGTCCAATAACAAGACTGAGCCATTATCTAGTGTTAGAAAAACCATAAGTACCCGTATGCGAGACAGTCTGCAGTTTACAGCTCAAGTCACACACATGGAAGATATCATAATAGAAAATATCTACCAACACAGAAAAGATAACAAGTCTAAAGCTTCTGAACAAGGAGTAAAACTTACATACTTACCATATTTTATCATGGCTTTAATTAACGCCTGCAAAAAATATCCTGATTTTAACGCAAGTTATGACTCACAAAAGCAAGAGCTAACTAAAATCAATGAGTTTCACGTTGCAATCGCCGTAGACACACCATATGGACTAATGGTTCCAGTAATTAAAAATGCTGAAAATTACAATTTGTTTGGCTTAGCCAAAGAAATCACACGTTTGGCAAAAAAAGCTAACGATAGAAATTTAGCTCCAGATGAACAATCAGGGTCTACATTCACAATTACAAATTATGGCAGTTTAGGAACAAAGTATGCAACTCCTATACTCAATACGCCAAACACTATAAATGTTGGACTAGGCACATTAGATCAAAAGTTAGTAATAGAAGATGAGCATATAAATTCATTTACTATAGCTCCAATTAGTCTTACATATGCTCATGATGTGATTGATGGAGGCCAGGCCGCAAGATTTCTACAGACATTAAAATCAGAAGTTGCCAACCTAGTTTAATTGACAAAGGTCCAAAAAAACGTAGGATTTGGTTGATTTAAATTTAAAGCATGGATAGACATCAATTAGATAAAGCTTTTAGATTTGTTAATGAAAGCTCTGTAGTTGTCATTGGGCAATCATCTCCAGATCTAGAGCGTTTAATAATCGAAAATCAAGATCACATTCAAATGGTGGTATCAATAACAAATAATGCTGACACTCAGTCCTCTGAATACGAAAATCTATTCCAGGATAGTTTTGTACTAAACACAGGATTTATAGCTGAAAATATTGATCCATCTAAAGTAAATATGACAACATCTAAAATCATAAGTTGTGTAGATTGGATAGTTGATGAGCATATGGATGAGATGAACTTAGAATCAATCACAAGTGCCCAAGAACAGAATGTTATTCAGTCAGAAACCAGATTGATTTTCAATCAGCCAGAGCTTATTTTTGGATCGCAACCTTTAGCTATAAAATTGATTCAATCTTATTTAGAAATCTTACCCAAATCACTAATTGTTTGTAATTCTAATTTTGCTGAAAATTTTATACAAACACACATTGCATTAGCTTCTAAAAGAAGAGAGTCAAATCCATGCCAATTACATAGAGCCCCATTGTTAATGAATATCGGTCAACAGACTTGTGTTTTCACAGGTAGTATCATTTTCGATTAAAAATCCTTTTAAAAATTCAACAACAAGTCCTCCTGGGACTTTTTTTTATAAAACAAATTGATAAATGTAAAAAAATTGCTAAATTAATCTCGTATACTTTTACTTTACTAAATGAACAAACAAACATCATTCCAAGACATTCAACCATTTTTAGCAGAAACTAAAGAAATTATTAACATTACACCAAGAGTGAATTTCAATCTTGAAGCCCTCTTAAGCGGAAGAGATGTTTACAGTCTAAAGTCACACACACATCACAGTCTAGAGTTAGAATGTGAGTTAGAATCTCTATCTGCTCAACTTGAGAATAAATATAAATTTATAGATTACGGAATAACAGATATTGAAAATCTAATAAGTGATTTACGTGCAAAAATCGACAAGCAATTACTTTTAAGACCTTGTGCGTTGGTTTTAAATCCAGAACATCAATGGGCACATATACCTGTTGATACAATCCAATTATATGCCAAAGCAATGGTGGATTTACATTCAGTGGTTCCAAACCAAATAATTGTTACACATTGTATTATAGCCCCAATTTTCTATAACACATTTACAGAACTAGGTTTGCAGGGATATAAATACAATCTGCCAAACAATCAAGTAGTGATGATTTCACAATAAAAAACAAGTACTCTTCAATTCAATCACAATCACAAATTAGATTTGCAGAACACTTAATACAACATCATAAAGAAATAAAAAAAAGCCTTCAAAATTGAAGGTTTTTTTGGCTCCCGGGGTCGGACTCGAACCGACGACCAATTGGTTAACAGCCAACTGCTCTACCACTGAGCTACCCGGGAATGTGTTCTAGACAGATTATGTTCCGAGAAACAAATTGGTCTTCACGACTATAATGTAATACTCGAGAAGAATCAATACCAAATCTATTTGAAGGAACTACTGTACGAAAAATATACCCGTAGTTTCGTAAATTTGCAAATATTTTTTCAGGGTTTTTTGAAGAAGCTAAATACTTAAATTCTGGGATTGAAATAATCACAAAAAACTTCTTATTAAAGGCAATTTTGTGAAGATTCGAAAAGAAATCATTGTAAATACTCACAACAGATTTGTAATCCATGGCAAGTTCAGATTTTTCTTCATTACCTTTTTTTGGCTTTCCAAGGTAACCCTCAGTGACAATTGCAAAGTTATCAGGTAGTTTTTTTAACTTGGTTGCATCTGCCTGAAAAAAGTTAAATAGATGCTTTGGTAATTCTAAGTTTTTTTCAAAAAAAGCTTGGTTTTGGTTTGCCCCTTCAATATTAGATTCTTGCAAGTCAGATCCCCAAGAGTTAAAACCTGCCAAAACAGACTCAAAACAAACAGTTGCTGTACCACAAAACGGATCGTATATTGTGTGTATATTGTTTTTTGGAATCAGATTGATCATTGTCTGCGCCAATTTAGGAGGTAGCATGCCAAGTTTTGCATCACGAAATGGTTTTTCGAAATCACGAAGCGTATAACTATCTAAATTTTGAACAAAGTCAAATTTGCATAAATAATATTTTCGATTTAGACGAAATATTCCAAAGCCCGATGTTGACTCTGATTTTTTAATTTCATTAAAAATAGAAGCAGTATTATTTACGTTAAAAAAAGAAACCTTGGAATCTGTTTTAGCTCTAAACTTCTTTTTAAGAGAAGTTGATAACAATTGAATTTGTTTAGGAGTTAGATAGTTAGAATCTATAAAGAATCTTTTTATGTTTTCAAACTCTTGCATACCATTTAAAAACAAATCGAAATCATTATCCCTAAATTCATCAATTACTTTAAAACTAAGCGGAATAGATCCATAAGAAGAAAAATTTAACTCTAATTTAGAGTCACACAACATGTATCCTCGGTTGCTGTCTACTACAGAACATGTACCTTTGGAGCTAATTTCGGCTAGAGCAAATTCTGGGTTCCTCCCAGATTTAATCACGTATAACATAAACTTTAATTTATTAAACCTAACTTTAGTAAATTTTTCTTAAAATATCAAGTGAAAGCTTGATTTCAAAAAAAACTTTGAATAGTATTTTATAAATCCATTAACAAAAACAAAATGGCAAATTCACTCAACAAAGTGCAAATTATCGGAAACTTAACTAAAGATACTGAGCTACGACAAACACCTAATGGTAGTAGCGTATGTTCTTTTACTGTTGCAACAAACCTAACATGGAAAGATGCAAACGGACAAAAACAAGACAAAGCAGAATTTCATAATGTTGTCACTTGGGGCAAACTTGCAGAAATCTGTCATCAATATTTACAAAAAGGTAAAAAAGTATATCTAGAAGGGCGTCTACAAACGAGAGATTGGGAAGCTGAGGATGGTTCAAAAAGATATAAAACTGAAATTGTCGCAGAAAACATGATTATGCTTTCTCAGGCAAATAGCAGTTACGAGTCTCAGGGGTCTTCAAATGATTATGCAGCTCAGCCAAGTGGTGGTAGCGACGATATCTCAATCGACGATCTGCCATTCTAGTTTATACAAAAAAAACACCCGAGCATTTAGCAGGGTGTTTTTGCTTTTATATTTTGTGTTTGGTATAAATAAAAAAACAGAGTTAGAAAGAGTAACAATTAATAATAAGCATATGTCGGTACTTGACCAACAGAAATCTTACATGACCGCCAGTACTTGTGGACACTCAGTCGTAACCAAGTTAAACCAAGCCATGAGCAGCATCAATTATTACTCTTTCCAACCCTATTTAATTTTTCAAAGAACATAATTATTATAATCCAAATTTTTCATATAGTCAAATCATATAATGCAAAAACATAAATTATTTTTAGTGATAGGTCCTAGTGGGGTCGGAAAAGGCACTGCTATAAGCAGAATCAAAGAATCCAAGTTAGATCTATTTTTCCCAGTTTCTTATACTACACGAGAAAAAAGGATTAATGAAGTAGACGGGCAGACATATTATTTTATTTCTAAAAACGAGTTTGAAAATAAAATCAAGCAAGATGATTTTCTAGAATATCAGATTGTACATGGTACTAACTATTACGGTACAGATAAAAGATCAATTACAAATCAATTGCAATCCAGAAGCGTCCTACGCGAAATGGATGTAGCCGGTGTGCAAGATGTGCTTTTAAATAATAAAGAACTTCCAATTGTGACTATTTTTATAACTACTGATAGTTGGGATACCTTGGTTAAAAGAATCAACAATAGGCAGCAAATTAGTGAAGTAGAATTGTTAAGTCGCAAAGAAAGTTTTGAAAAAGAAATGAAATTCATGGAAAAATCTGACTACATAGTATATAGTAAAGAAAACAAAATAGATGAATTAGTTACATCTATAATTGATATAATTAAAACTGAATCTAATGCTTAAATCCCTTGTAGCATCAATATCGCTAAACTCTTTGGTTTTGTATCTTGTAACATTGCTTACAAGTCTGGTTGGTGTGCAGGGAGGGCTTTTAACTTTTGCATGTTTTGGGGCTGTATTTGGTCTTCTAAACACAATTATCAAGCCCGTATTAAAAGTAATCAGTTTACCACTTAAGTTTGCTACATTTGGTCTTACTACCATTATTATTAATTGCGCAATTTTATATGCAACAGATATGAGTGTAGATATTTTGCTTGGTACTGGGTATGATTTAGTCATAGCAAAAGAACTTGCAACTTACATAAAAGTCGGTATTCTTTTTGGTGTACTTAATTGGATAAAAAATTTAATATTCTAAACATGAATTGGTTTCAAATAACTCACTTAATAGTAACAATTACATTATTACTTCTTATTCTAACTCAAAATAGAGGAGTTGGATTGTCAGCAACATTTGGTGGTAGTGGTGAATTTTATGGACAAAAAAGAGGTCCAGAAAAACTCATTCACAATGCAACAATCATCTTTAGTATTTTGTTTGTTGGTCTTTCTGTAGCATACTTATACATCTAAGATGAACTACAGGTCAGTATTAAAAAGATACCCCTCTAGTAGCAAATTTAAAAGCTTAGTGCTTCTGTTAATACTCACAATCACCCTAATTTCAAAAGTCTCATTAGAAATTAGGGATATTTTTGTAAGGCAGCACACAGAGGCAAGTATTAACGTGTTCATTCAGTCTCCACCAGAAGTGTACAATCCCTTGTATGCTGAAAACTCATTAAAAGCTAAGGTATTAAACAAAGTTTTTTATAGAGGTTTAGTTTCCTACGAACCAGAATCAAAAACATACATTTCTGATTTAGCAGATTTTAATATAAGTGAAGATGCTAAATCTTTTGTCTTTAGAATCAAAGAAAATCAGTTTTGGAGTGATGGTCAACCAATCACAATTGACGATGTCTTGTTTACCTACAAGAATGTCATCCAAAATATAAATTTCACAAACAAGTTTTTATACTCTCAACTGAGTTCTGTGAATATAAATCATTCTAGAGAAAATGAAATGACAGTGGAAATTCCATCAAGTAACTCCTTTTTTATAGATCTTTTTACCTTACCAATTTTGCCAAAACATATCTACAAGCAAATTCAGTTGATTGATTATCATTCAGAAACTCTTGATGATTTTGTTGTAGCTAAAAACTTCACTAAATTAAAGTTTGATAAAGATTTAAGCAATATAGAATTTGAAAACAAACAAAAGCAAAATATCATCCTGCATTTTGGTTTAGAGAATAATGCCGAATATAATTTAGTTATCGACAATCAAGAACAACTGTTACAAGGCTACAAAAAATACAGTTACTTGCTTCCACAATATACTGCCCTTTTTATGAATATGGAGAGAGATTTTTTTAGGAATAAAATTCACAGAGACGCAATTAACGATGCGATAAACAAGCATGATCTAGAAAGTAAATTACAAGATCATACAATCATATCGAAACCGTTTTTTCAGTTTGAAGAAATAACAAGTATACCAAAAACTTCATTTACCTTGGTCAAAGAAAACTTAGCGCAGTCAGCAACATTTGCAAATCTGGCTCCAGATAAAACAATTAAACTCTCTCTGGTTTCTATAAAACATTCCAATGAAAAGCTAAACGGTATTAACCATATGATGATAGATCATATATCACAAAACCTAAGTAAGATTGGTATAGAGGTGATTCCACAACTATATGATATTGAGGTTTTCAAGCAAATTCTTATAAATAGGGAGTACGACCTCGCTCTGTTTGGACACGACTTAGGATCTAATTACGATAGTTATAGTTTTTGGCATTCGAGCCAAAGGTTTCAAAACGGGCTAAATATAACTTCTTACTACAATCCTTTGACCGACAACCTTCTTGAAAATCTAAGACGAGAAAGTAATCAAAACAAAAAGCAAGATCTTGCACGAGAAATCAATAAACAATTAGGATTAGATAAACCTGCAGTTTTCTTGTTTACTGGGAAAAAATATTATTTTATTGACAATCAAATAAAAAACCGTAAAATTCTAAATACTTACAGTCATACAAGTGATATATTCTATGACATCCATAATTGGCAAAAGACATAATTAACTTATATTCTAATGAAAGTAATACTTAACACCGACATTCCAAAACTTGGAAGAAAAGGACAATTGGTAAACGTTAAACCTGGATATTTTAGAAATTTCCTAGGTCCTAAAGATTTAGCTGCTATTGCTACTCCAACTCTACTTGAAAGAGCACAAGAAGTAGAAGCTCAAATTGCAAAAGAAAACGAAGTGAAAAAACAAGAAGCTGTTTCTAGATTTACTGCATTAAATGGTAAAACTGTTAATGTAAGCGGTAAACTAAATAAAAAAGGAAAACTTTACTCTAAAGTTTCTAAAGAAATGGTACTAGAATCTATTCAAAAAGATTTCAATATCAATCTTGGTCCAGATACGCTTAAATTCGATGGTAACATCAAAGAAGAAGGTGCATTCGACCTAGTTATCAACTTTGGTTTCGATCAAGTTGCTCAAGGTAAAATCAAAGTATCAGGAATTACTGAATAAGAGCTTAACCAGCTCTTTTTTATTATGAAAAAGATTTTAGCCATAGACCCCGGTAGTAAAAAAACAGGATTTGCAATAAGCGATAGAACACAAACTATCGCCTTTTGTTTTGTGACATTAAAAACAGACGATCAATTAGAGCAAAAAATCAAAGACATTATCAAAGAACACGAAGTAGGAGAGATAATTATTGGTAAAAATTTGTATCCATCCAAGCACTTTGATTCAAGTGTGTGGTCTCAAAAGTATTGTAGCAATCTTGATTTGGAAGTAACAGAGGTAAACGAAGATTATTCTACCTTTAGAGCCTTAGAGTTAAATCCAGACGCAGATAAAGACCAAGCCGCAGCACAGTATATATTACAGAACTATCTAGACAATAAAAATGGTAGCAGGAATGGGATTTGAACCCATGACCCCAGGCTTATGAGTCCTGTGCTCTAACCAACTGAGCTATCCTGCCACTTTTTTGTACGTATAATTTAATAAAATAAATACTCGAAATCAAGAGATTTATTTAAAATAGAAATAAAACCATTTTTGAAAGTTTGGTAAAGATACGTAAAAGTCTATTTTTTGAGCTGTTAATTCTTGTTTGAATTTTTCAGAATCAGAAATTAGATCATCTTCCATAACAACTAAAACCTTTTCACCAGGTTTAGCTAAGCCAAAATTTTGTTTGGCAATTTTTTCTTGATATTGTTTGGAGGTAAAATAATCAAATTGCGTTTGAAGTTTGTCATTTTCGAGTGATAACTCTTGATTAGAAAGCTCGAATTGCGCAATATATTTTTCTATATTATAATTTTTATACTCTGTGATTGCTAAACTTGTTAGCATGTATAGAGCAATAAACAATTCTAAGATCAAAATTAGACGACCTTGATTAAATTGCATATATGTATTTAAAAGACACTTCTATTCTAAACAAAAATATCGAAAGTTTCAAAAAAATTCACATAATTGGAATAAGTGGTATTGGTCTATCTGCACTTGCACATATCCTACATTCAAAAGAGATTGACATTACAGGTTCCACCAATGCATTTAATAAACAAACAAAAAAACTTCAAGACAAAGGAGTCTTGATAAATCTTCACAATCAAGAAAATCTATCTAAAGACACTCAGCTAGTTATTATCACACAAGAAATTCCAAGTGATAATCCAGAGTTACAAAAAGCTCTTGAGTTAAACATACCTGTAATCACATACCCACAAGCAGTTGGTATGCTACTACATGGCTACAAAAAGGTTATTACAATTAGCGGTACCCACGGAAAATCCACATCTACAGCAATGCTTGTTACCGTTTTAGATAAACTAAAAATCCCATTTAATGCCATTATTGGTACAGATGTAGTAAGTATAGGATATAAAAATTATCACATAGATAATGCTTCAGATATATTTGTTGTCGAAGCTTGTGAGTATATGGATGCCTTTTTAAATTATAATCCATATATCAATTTAACAACCAATGTTGAGTGGGATCATTTTGATTTCTTTACAAGCAAAGAGCAATACCTAGAAACTTTCCAAAAACTTTTAGATAAGTCACAATTTAATATTGTTAATATTGATTTAAAATTGGCAGAGAGCTTAACAAATATCGACATTAAATACTCCCAATCCCAGTCTCATTCGCTCACTCTATCGATAACTGGTGATCACAATCGTACAAATGCACTCGGTGTAAAACACATTTGTGAAAAGTTAGGTATTAATGAAAGTGATTTTAATACAGCTATTTTAGATTTTACTCATTCGGCACGTCGAATGGAGGTTGTATCTCAGACAGAAAGCCAAACTATCTACACCGATTATGGCCATCACCCAACGGAGGTGAAAGTGACATTGCAAGCCTTAAGAGAAAAGCACCCAGATAGCAAAATTTGCTTGTTTTTTCAGCCTCATCAGTATAACAGAACCATTCAAACTTTACCTCTGTTTAAAGACGCATTTAACAATGCAGATACAGTAATAATCCCAGATATTTACGATGCTCGAGATACTCTCGAGGACAAATTACAAATGAATACCGATAAACTAATTGCAAATATAGAACACCCAAACATTTTTAATGGAGAATCTATAGATAATTGTAAGCTGAAATTTGCTGAGTTAACAAAAAACCATGACATTGTCATGGTTATGGGAGCCGGTAATATTACTAAAATCATAGATTACTATTAATTAAATTTAATATCGTAACCATCTTTAGTATCTAGAATAATCACTCCTCGTTTTTCGATTTTGCTTCTGAGGGAGTCGGCTTGTTTAAAGTCTCGTGCTTGGCGAGCTTTTAATCTTTTTTCGAGCATCTCTTTTAACTCTGGATCGAGCACAAGAGGATTAAGATTTAGAACTGCAAAAATAGAATCAAACTTTTGGTAAAAATCTAAAAGTTCCAATATTGATTCTTTAGAAATAGCACAAGAGTCTAATGTAGAATTAACTAAACTCGAAAGTTCAAATACTTTAGATAAGGCACCAGAAACATCTATATCGTTTTCAAGAAACGCAGTAAATTCTTCAAGTAAAGTTTGAATAGTTTCAGAATTGATTGTTGTGTCTGAGAATTTTTCTTGAGCTAGATTGGAATTCAATCTATCAACTGTGTTTTGTATTGTTTGTAGAGAAGACATAGCAGCATCAAAAGATTCTTTCGAGAAATTCAATGGAGCTCTATAATGAGTAGAAGTAAAGTAATATCTAATAACATTAGCAGAATAATTTGCTAGAAGTGACTCAAGTGAAAAAAAGTTACCTAAACTCTTAGACATTTTATCACCAGATATATTTAGTAAACCATTATGTAGCCAGTGGTTTACCATTTTATTATCAAATGCACATTCGGACTGAGCAATTTCACACTCGTGATGAGGGAAAATAAGATCGCTTCCACCTCCGTGAATATCGATAGTTTCACCTAAAAATTGATCATAAATCATTGCAGAGCATTCTAAATGCCAGCCTGGTCTACCATTTGGAATCTGGTTTACAGGATCCATCCAAGATGGTTCGTTTTCTTTGGCAAATTTCCATAATACAAAATCTTCCGGTGCTTTTTTTTGTGAGTTAACTTCGACTCTGGCACCAGCTATTTGAGATTCTAAATCACGCTTAGCAAGTTTTCCATAATCTGGAAATTTAGACACTTCAAAATAAATCCCATCATCTATTTGATAAGCAAATCCTTTTTGCATTAAAATTCTTGTTTGAGCAAGAATTTGATCAATGTAGTCAGTCGCACGAATAAATTTAGTGTCTGGATGCAATCTTAGTTTTTCAAAGGCAGCCATGTATTCTGGAATGTATCTCTTTGCAATTGCAGAAAAATCAACTCCTTCGGCCAAGCCTTTTTTGATTGTTTTATCATCGATATCGGTAAAGTTGGTTACAAATTTAACTTTGTAATCTTTGTATATTAAAAAGCGACGAATCAAGTCGTATCTAAGCATGCTTAGAAGATGCCCGACATGTGGCGAATCGTATGGGGTGGCACCACACACATAAAAAGAAACAAATTCATCGTTAGTAGGTACAAATTCTTTGATTCGAGCATCAAAGGTGTCAAATAGTTTCATTTTATATACTTGTTATTAAAGAAATAAGAAAATAAGAAATTAAATCAATTGCAAATAAAGCTAAAATAGGTGAAAAATCAATCATTGCTATCGGAGGAAGAATTCTTCTACATAGCAATAAAAAAGGGTCGGTTACATCTGAAACAAAGCGAGTTAGGTTGTTTGGTCGAGTTGGAATCCAAGAAAGAATAATTCTAAAAAAAATTAGAAAGCTATATAACTGAGAAAACACGCTAATAAAAAAGATAATCTGCTTTTGCATAAATATAATTACATGAAGCAATTATATATTTATTTAATCATGCAAGCAAATTGAAAATAATAGACTTGATGGTGAGTATAAACTCACCTATAATAAATATAGATTTAACAAACAAACATATGCCAGCTAAATTAAACCTATCATTCATTCCAGGTCTCGGCCGACACACAATAAAGGCACTTGGCTTGTACGGAGTAAAAACTATAGAAGACTTCGCAAAATTTAGCCAAGAAGAAATCCAAGAGTTGCTTGGCAACAGCGGACTCAAATACTGGAGATTCGCAAAAAAAGTAATCTAAAGGCTAAAAGTGAGCAGTTAACCTTTATTCCTTCTATTAACAAAGTAACCCCCAGTTAAAAATGAAAACAAACCTACAAGAATATTCGATGGTCCAGTATCAGAAGTGGTGAGGCCATCTAGGTCTGGCCCTCCAATAACTAAATCTTCATCATCTAAAATAACATCTGTACCAGGATCGACTTGTCCATAATAGCTAGTTGATTCTGGTCTTCCTATATCTAGGCTTATTACATTAGAGCCATCAACAGATTGGTTTCCATCTAAATCAATCGCAAATATTTGGAAAAAATAGGTAGAATCTGCATCTAAATTTGGAATAAACCAAGTTGTTTGGTCTGTAGCTGTTTCTACCGATAAACCAAGGTCGTTTTGGCTTTTGCCATATTTAATAGTATAAAAGGCTATGCCTAAATCGTCAGAAGAGCTATCCCAATTGAGATCCACTCTTTTATCAGAAACAGTTCCATTTAAGTTAGAAGGGGCTGTTGGAGGGTTGCCAAAAACATCTCTAGAAGAAAAATCAGGTATAACAAATTGATCTACATCATCCAAGCCATCTGTAACAATGGAGTCACTTGGAGGTGCCACAACATTCAACGGAGATTCTAATTGAAAAGAGTTAGATGTACCTAAGGTATCTACTATAACGACAGAAACATTATATTCATCTGGTAACAGAGGAGAGACAATGCTCGCAGCAAACCTTTTTTTAGAGTTATCTGTTGCACTCAAATTTGTTTGAACACCATTTATAATTACAGATGCAGAATTGACTTCGGAATCAAAAGTTAAAGACAAATCAAATTGATTGCCAGCAACAACTGATTCTGGATTGAAAGCAAAATCAACCAAGGACGCAGAAAGCGAGTCTATTGTAATATTTATAACTTCTGATTCTGCGTTGTCTGTTTGGACTTTAAACTTATAATCACCATCAGCCAATGGAGAAGTTGTAAAACTAAATTCGCCATTTTCATTCGATGAAGTAGTGTCAAATAACGAATCACTTTCAAGAATTCGAACCTCTACACCAACATCAGTTGTGCCTGTAAAATTAACACGGTTGTTGTTCGATATGCCAGCCAATGGGCTAGTTAAGTTGATCTCGGATAATTCCTGTTCTTGAACCTGGATTTCTTCAACTTGTACTTTTACGGCTGCTTCTAAAGTTTCATCATTAATATCAAAAACACGCAAAATCTGTTCACCAGTTTGGGTAAACTGAATCGATGTGTTAAATTGGTGGGAACCAGCATTATCTTCTGTAAATTCAAAGTTAGTCGGAACTGTGGCATTTTGATCATCTAGAACTTCGAATGCAATTTCTCCAAGATAATTAGTATCTAATTCTCCATCTATGTTGATTGCATTAAGGGTAAAAGTTATTTCTTCGAAGGTAGATACTGATTCTGGAAAATCAATAAATTCAAAACGTGGATTTTCGATTCCAGCTATAATTTCAATTTCTTCGTCTTCATCATTAGCTTGGGCTAATAAATTTTCATCACCACCAACAAAAAAGTTCGAAAGTGAAAAACCATTTTTAGTCACAGAAAAAGAATCCGACGCGATTAAATTGTTTGAATTAGAATCAATAGCGATAAGATAATAAGACCCAGTGTTAGACAAAAACAAAGGTTTAATTGTAAAGGATTGAGTTACAGATTCACCATCAAGCACAAAAGAATCGATGGGAAGTTTGAGTGAATCCGGAGTAATTATAAAAACATCGACAATTGTATTTAAATCAGATGCCTCGAAGGTTACAACAGATTCAGATCCTTGAGATACATTACTCGTAATAAAGTTAAAACCAGCAAAAACAGTAGTATTAAGCGACAATAAAGTTGCAAGAATAGCAAAGTTTATAAATCTTGAGGGGAAATGTGTCAAAGTAAAAAAATTAATTACATTTAATTTATACCAAAAAAAAGGATATAAAGTAATTGTAAGATAAAAAAAATTGGCACAAGATATTGATAAAAAAGACAATTTGTGTTACAATTATTTGATTAACAAATTTATATGGAAACTATATCTGGAGCGATAAATCAAAATAACGATGCTAAACCAGTAGAAATTAAAATTGAATTACCAACCAATTCTTATTTTATGTCTGGTATTCGGGATTTTACACTTAGTTTGATAGAAAACATGACAGATTTTTCAAGCCAATGGGCATATAGATTTCAGTCAGTGGTCGATGAACTTGCAAATAATGCAATTGAACACGGTTCTAGCCCAGACGACAAAATTTTAGTTACTTTTTTTGCCATTCCAAATAAAGAAATTAAAATTATTGTTGAAGACCATGGTCATCCAGAAAAACCAATGACTGCCGAGCAAGTGCTTGCAGCAATGGAAAAAAACAAACATCGAGACAAGTCGGAGTTTTCCATTCGTGGTCGGGGACTAGCATTTATAGTTGATAAATGGACCGATAAACTAGAGGTTACAGACAGACCAAATGGAGGTTTGAGAATTGCAGTTACTAAATATCTAAACGATAAGACTTTCCAAGTGAATGATCGAAGTGACGATCCAAATAATATAATAATCTAAATTTTAAACATGGCTGATATTAAATATTCAATTTCGGATCTTGTAGATGATCCAAATAAAAGCATAAAAGTAGTAATTTTACAGGGACAATTAGACGAATCAAACGTTGATCAATTTGCACCAAAAATTTACGAAATGATCCAGACAATGCCACAAGCTACAAGTGTTATAATGGATTTTCAACAACTAACTTACTTAAATTCAAAATCTATTGGGTATATTGCAGACTTTTATAATCAAATCACAGCTAAAGGTGGCAAAATTATAATTGCCAAGGCACCAAATAATATTAAAGATATTTTGAATGTTGTTGGAATGGACCAAATGATTACTCTTACTCAAACAATGGAAGAAGCTAAATTGATGGCCTAATGAATTGGAAAATTGCTATTTGCGCATTATTGGCAGCCCTCCCGGCTATAATCTGGAGTGCAATTTTTCTTAAAAGACGCGACAAGAACTTTAAGACTTATTTTTGGGTTTTTGCTGGTGGAACTTTGACTGTTTTACCTATTCTTGGTTATCAGTATTTATATTTATATCTTGTTGGAGATAATCCAGATTTAGATTTTGTATCGAAACTAAAAACAATCGTAACTGGAAACTGGTGGATTGTAACTTTATATGCTTTTGTAGGTATTACCGAAGAAATTATCAAGTTTTACATTGTAAAAATTCTTGATCAAAGAAATCCAGAAATTATTCAAACGATTAATGACTCATTAAAAATGGGTATCCTTTCGGCATTAGGTTTTGCATTTTCGGAAAACATTATTTATTTTGTCAGAATTCTCGATTCGTTTGGGACTCAAGGTTTAATAGCACCGTTTATTTTTAGATCGATTTTTACAGTTTGCGCTCACCTTATTTTCTCTGGTATTTTTGCTTACTACTATGGAGTGTCTAAATTTTCTAAAGATTTTATAGATTTTAGAAAATGGCAAGGAGAAAGAGTTTCAATCTTAGATTATGATAGTTTCAGACGAAAATATGTAGCAATTGGTCTTGGATTATCTATGGGCTTGCATGCAGTTTTTAACACTATGTTATCTATAAGTCTGCCAAATAACATAAATATTTTACTTGTGATTTTTCAAGTGATATTCATGTTTTTATTTCTTAAATCGCTCCTTAATTCGAAAACAGGGAACTTAACATTTATTCTTGCAAACAAGTATAAATCATCCATGAAAGCAGAAGACGAAGAAGTTGTCTTGGAATTAGTTGGGGTGTGGTTTAAGCAAAAGAAGTTCAAAGAGGTTTTCGAAATTTGCCAGCGATTAGAAAGACGAGACCCAGATAATAACGTAGTAAAAATTTTCAAGGCCAAGGCATTCGACGCCTTAGAAGCTCAAAGAGAAGATTAAAAGTACCTTTCTAGATTCTGTTTAAGAAGTTTGTGTAAATAAAAATGAAAGGTATAACACAAATAAACTTAGAAAAAAGATCCCATTTTTACGCGAAAGGGTTCTTTTTTTTGATCCGTACAGAACCATCAAAATCAGAGTCATTTTAGCAATAATCACAATTATTAGATCTGTATTTAAAGCTGTTGCATTATATTGCATAGGTGCAAATACAGATGAAACTCCAAGTATAAAAAGAATGTTAAAAATGTTAGATCCGATAATATTTCCAAATATTAAATTGGTATGACCAGATTTAATCGCAATGTATGCAGTGGCAAGTTCTGGTGCAGATGTAGAAAATGCAACAAGCGAAACACCAAGAAATTTAAAGCTCAGACTAAGTGTCTCAGATATTGTTATAACTGATTCAAGCAAGATATGAGAACCTATGCCAAGTAAAAACAAACCAAGTCCAAAAACACCTAGAGTTTTTGGCATAGTGTATTGTGGTGCATCTTGGTGGTGTTCAAAAAATCCTTCTTTGTAAGTTGCAAGTACCCACACAAAAATGGCAAACAGTAATAAAAGTGTTAGTCCATCTGCCCGAGAAAGAGAGTTAGAACTTGCATTGGCAAAAAAAGTGTCATTTAACAAAATTAGCAATAATGTAGCAGAAGCAACACCAAAAGGCATTTCGCGTATTAGCAGTCTTTTATTTACTTTGATTTTAGAAAAATAAAAAACAAGCCCAAGTACTAAAAAGTTGTTAAAAATAGAAGACCCAAAAATATCCGAAAAAGCTACATCGTAAACCCCTTTAATATTGGATGATAAATTTATAGCCATTTCTGGGGCAGATGTACCAAAGGCTACTAAAGTTAATCCGACAATAATAGAGTTGAGAGAATATCTAGATGCAAAAGACAAACTCGAAGCCACTATGTAATTAGCACCCTTAGAAAGTAAAAACAATCCAAGTAAACTATATATTATTTGCATTAATACGTATTATTGGTTTACAAATGTATTATTACATCAAATTATTATAGCAAATTTTTATTAAATAAGCTAGAATTTACAAAAAAACATGAAAATAGCAGTAGTCGCAGATTGGTTAACAAATCAAGGAGGTGCAGAAAATGTAGTTCTAGATATAATGCAGGCCTTTCCAGATGCAGATTTATTTACAAGTATTTATAACGAAAAGAAACTACCTCAATTTGCTAAATACAAACCAAAAACTAGCTTTATCAATAGTTTGCCATTTGCCAAAAATAAACATCAGTTGTATTTAGGACTCATGCCATATGCATTTGAGTCTTTTGATTTGAGTCATTATGACATTGTAATATCCTCGAATTTTGCCTGTAGCAAAGGTGTAATAACCAAGGTTGAAACTTTGCATATTTGTTATTGCCATACCCCAATGCGATATGTGTGGGGCGACTACATAGAATTTACAAAAAGATATCGCCTTCCTAAAATTTTAAAAGTCTTAGCTAAACCAATTTTACATAAATTACGTATGTGGGATTTTTTGGCTTCTCAAAGAGTAGATTCATTTATTGCCAATTCGAGTTATATTCAAAAACGAATCAAAAAATTCTATAAACAAGAGTCTCTAGTACTAAATCCATCAAGAGAAAATCCTTTAGATGAAACAGCAGCTATTCCAAAGTTCGAAAACACAGATTTTTATTTAGCAATTGGTAGACTTACAAGCCACAAAAGATTCGATATTACAATCAAAGCATTTAACAAAAGTAAAAAGACATTAGTTATAGCAGGCAAAGGAGCTATGTTATCAAAGCTCAAAAAAATAAACACCAATCCAAATACGCACTTTGTTGGTTTTGTTTCTAAAAAACAAAGAGCATGGTTGTACCAAAATGCTAAAGCTTTGATTTTCCCACAAAACGAAGATTTTGGAATTACCCCAATCGAAGCCCATAGTTATGGATGCCCAGTTGTAGCATATAATGCTGGTGGTATATTGGATACTGTGAATACTAAAAACGGAGTCCTGTTTGATTATCAAACTGCAGAATCACTAAACCAAGCAATCGAAAAACTAGAAAAGCAAAACTTTAATCCTCAAGAAATTATTAACGAAAACCAAAAGTTTTCGCCAATAGAGTTTCAAACAAAATTAAAAAAAATTATTTTAAAAGCATATGACACGCATAAAGAAATTTATTGTCGATCTACGTCCTCTCACAAGTAATAAGTATGGAGGTGTACAGACAGTAAATCGCAATTTTATTGAACAAATCGTTAAAAACCTAAAAAACGATCAACAACTTGTGTTTTTTACAAGTGGTTTGTCTAATCCTAAAATCCACCTGCCAAAGCTAGATAAATATTTAGAAAAGAAAAACATAAGTCATAAACATTTACGATTTCCAAATGCCTTTTTGAATATTTGTTTTAACCTTTTAAACTATCCCAAAATAGATAAATTGTGTGGTCTTTATAGTAAAAACCCAAAACAAAGAAGTTCATACCTTTGTTTGGATATAAGACCTTTTGCTTTATCCAGCAATTCTAAGTCTATTCTCTACTTTCACGATGTAGCCTTTATCGAACAAAAATCGACACTTTCACTCAAAGCAAGACTTTATTTTAGACTAATTAATCCATCTAAAATTTTTAGTAAGGCATCAAAAATTCTGACCAATTCGGATTTTTCTCGTAGAAAACTAAGAAAGTACTTTGGTAAAAAACCGGTCCAAATAGTTTATCCATCCATAAAGAAACCCCAAAATAAAACTTATAAAAAGTCGGAATCAAATGTTATTTTTGCAATCCAAACTCTTCAAAAACGCAAAAACATAAATGAAATTTTAGAAATTGCCAAAAACAATCCAAAGCATCAGTTTGTGATTGCTGGTGCTCATAATCAGACATTCAAAAAAGAGAAATATAGAGTTTCTCACAATCTTCAGTTTGTTGGTGAAATTTCAGACAAAAAAAAGAGAGAATATATTAAATTGGCTAAAGCAGTTTTGTACACATCTAAATACGAAGGTTTTGGACTGCCAATTTATGAGTCCCTTGTCTACAAAACACCAGTTATTTGCCATAAGGTAAAGCCATTCACACAGTTGTTTGATAATATCAAACTTAATTATATTGAGGATTTAAAAGATCTCAAAATCCCAAAAAAACTTATTCAACCATACAAGCCATATAGGTTTAGCTTGAAAAAGGCTGGGCGATCATTAACAAAAATGCTCGAAAAAAACTTGTAAGATTTTAAATTGTCTATATAATTTAGATATGAAAACAAGACAAAATCATCATACAGATTGCACCTGTTTAAATTCACTTGGCGTGATCTAGTTTTCTATTACATTTTCGAAACTGCAAAACACATCCAAGTGATGTGTTTTTTTAATTTGCAAAAATGACTTATATACAATACATTCTCAGTAAAATTTACAATTGCCTCTAAATCTATGAGCAAATTTGCTCAAACAAAAGAATAAAAGTAAATTTAAATCAAAAACAATGAAATTCTTAAATAATTCAGAAGTCATAAACATACCAAGTCTAACGCAAGAGCAAATAGATGCATTGAGTTTAGAAACAGCAAAACTTTATCAGTCTATTTTTGCATTGGATCCATGGAACGAAGTGGGGCTGTCAAACTCAGGTGAAATTCTTTCTTTGTCACAAGTATCAGACAACTTCACACCATTTTATTATGTGCAAGATGTCGCTAATAGAATTAAAGAAGTAATCCAAAACCCACAAAATATTTTTATAGCTAGTGTTACCAATCAAGCATATCCAATAAATCAAGACTTATTATCAAAAGTTACTCCTATCTCTACAGAGTTTCCAGAAAGTCTTGGTGTTGTGCAATTGAATCAACAAGAAGTGTTTGTTACCGGTTTTATTTGGGCAACACAAAAGTCGACCGAAGAAATTTTACAGATAAAGGGTGGTTTTTCTGAGCCTTGCGCAAGAGAGTATGTCAGTTTAAACAATTTGCAGGAGAATGCTATATTTATAGAAGAACTCGGCGTGGCTAGATATTTCCAACGCGGTAATATTGGTCGCCAACTCAAAAACCTCATCCAGCAAGAGTTAGACCAAAGGCAACAAACTGTATTCACAAACACCTCAACCAGTTCTGGGGCATATAAGTTGTTTACAGAAATGGGTGCCAAAGTAATAGCTGGACCTGGAGTGAATGGACGAGACGGTTATGTGTTGTTCAAAAAACAATATTAATCAGATTGAATTATGAAAAACTATAAACAAATTAAATCTAAAAAAACAGGCCCAATTGTAACAATTATGGGTGGAATCCATGGTGATGAGTTTTGCGGCTACAAGGCAGTCGAGTATCTCATGCAAAATTTGCAACAGGTGCAATCTGGCACATTGAATTTAGTCATAGCCAATGAGCTAGCTATTAAACACGGCAAAAGGGAAGTGAATTATAATATGAATCGAATCTTTCGAAACGATCTACCAGAAGACATAAAAAACACCTATGAATACAAACGTAGTTTAGAAATTAAAGCAATCTTAGACAAAACCGATATTCTAATCGACTTGCACTCAAGTGTAGAGGGTTCAAAGCCATTTATTATTTGTGAACAAAGCGGCTTGGAACTATCCAAATGTGTAGATGTAAGAAATATACTCACAAATATAGATGCTTTTCACCCAGGATCTACAGATGGTTATATGAATAACAATGGTAAAATGGGTATCTGTATTGAGTGTGGATATAAAAAAGATCCAAACTCTACAAGATTTGCTATAGAATCTGCCAAAGCTTTATTGCAAAAGCTCAAGATGATAGAGACAGATTCTGTTATAAAAGAGTATCAACAAGATGTTTACCAGTCAGAATATATATACACTGCCAAAACAGATGGTTTCAAATTGAATCGATCGTTTACAGATTTTGATTTTATACAAGCTCAAGACATAGTCGCAAGCGATGGAGCTGAGCAAATATTATTTGATCAGAATTATAATATTCTATTTGCCAATCCGAATGCTAAAAAGGATCAAGAGGCGTTTTTGTTAGTCAGACAAATATAATTACACTAGTACTTGTGAAAATATAAAATTTGTGGTACAATTAAGAGATTTAACAATCTTTCCATGAAAAACCGTAAATTTGAAAACAAGGTGCTAGCCGGATTTGTAGGCTTTCTACTGGTAGTCTTTGGTGTCCAGGGGCTCGACACGCTTAATCCTGATTTATTCAAGGGTTCACTTACTCCATATATCTACGATGGTCCATACACTTATCAAAGACCATTAATTCGAGCTACCGAATATGTTAAAGACATTGATGTTGATTGTGATACTCGAGAAGAGTACAAGTTAACGAATTGTTATTACCGAATTCCACTTGGGTTCGAAATTGTGCCATCGACAATCATGGAAATCGATGGAGAGCAATCTAGAACTTGTGAGCAAGATCAATTAAACCTGGTCATGTGTAGCGATATATACCTTGGTGACCCAGGATCTCAAAAAATTTATTTACGAGAGGGCGGGATTAGATATAAAACAGAATCTCAAATAAATGTATACAAAGCTCGTCCTGAACGAGTAGAGCGCAGATCTGATTACGACTTTAACGATATATATACATATCAAGCACCTGGAAGATCGTTGTATACTATGGTGCCAAACAACAGATTGCTAGATACTGGTAATCTACGATGCCAAGATTATTTCTACGATGTCCGAAAAACAGATCTAAGATGTGGAAAAGTAACGGTTCTCCGTGAAATGGGTGTCTTTACAGGACAAGCAAATAAAAACACCAGAATCCCAGCCAACTTAAGGCTGCCATATGCAAACTTTGATAAAAACCTAAAAAGAGCTGAGTTCTTTGTTTTAGCAGATAGAATGCTCAACCAAAGTCAGTACTTGCGAATGCAAGAAAACCTACAGTTACTTGAAAAATTCAAAGATCTAGACAACCAAACTATCTACAAAACAGATAACAACTGGTGGACAGGAGCAGCTGCAAGACTGATAGAAAAAGGAGTTATGAAAGGTTACGACGATAACACCCTAAGACCATACGACTTAGTAACAGAGTCAGAATTTGCCAAGGTTATTGCAAACATTCGTGGTGCAAACATCCAAAACAATAACGATGGACCATGGTACACAAACTTAGTTGATTACTGGCGTACTCGTGGATCGTACATTGAGCCTCAAAGATTCATCACCCGAGCTACGGCCGTAGATCTGTTATACGAAGCATTATACTTTTAGTTACACAAAAACCCACTTTTATGATTCCAAACCGCTTTTTGTAAAGCGGTTTTTGTGTATTTGCTTAGACAGTGGTGATTAGAAAAGATATTATTTGATTAATCGCGATATTTGCGTTCTAATATAAAATTTTATAATTTAATTTAACCTAAACCAATGCGAGCAAAACAAAGAAAATTACTCGGCATACTTGGGGCTCTGGCAGTACCAATAGCCCTGGTGGTTGGTCTATATACCGACTCCGGGGATTTATTCAAAGGGTACCTCACCTTCGAGCAAACCCAACAAGAAATAGCACGAGCTGATAAAACAACCGTCCGTGGTTATTTAGCATCCGTCTTAAACGGAAAGTTTGACCTCAACACAGACGAAGTTTCAGATGGCTTTTTCCATGAATATTTCACAGATGGAAACGATGCCCAAGGTAACGAATTTTTTAATAATACCAGATGTACTGCCCCAGCTAATCCTAATTTTGATGCTACCAATTTAGCTGATCAAGCAATACTTCTAGGTCAATTATTGCAAGACAGATCTAATTCGGAATATATTCAAAATTTCTTGCAAATACAAGAGTTCTACAGACGTGAATTTGGAGCAAACCAACAACTCCTAAAACAAGGAGGATTAGTACTAGAAGTTACCGAAGAAACCCCTGGTTTTATAAGTTACGAAGATATTCAAAAGACAATTCTTGTAAATTACATGGCTTACAAAACTGCAGGTTGTGTGAGTGGATTTAGCAAATACCATACTGCAACCGACGAACTAATTTCTCTAAACGACCTAGAAAACAATTTATTCAAATACGATACTGCTTTTAAAGAAAGACAAATTTCTGCAAGTACACTTGGATCTAATAGTGAACAAGTAGTAACTAAACATTTAATCGCAAGCAGCGAAAGTGTATTTAATGTTGGTACAAGCAACGAAGACAAATTCATATCACTTAGAAATGAAGGCGAAACAAGTGAGTTTTCAGCAATTAAAACTGCTCAAAGCAGTGCAAACGATGCCCTCACAGCTCTAGATACGTTAACGCAAGCTGAATTTGAAGCACAAAATGATAGAAGCTTATATTCTACGCTTTTTGCAAATCTAAACGCACTTAAAGCAGCAATTGAAGTTAGTGGTTTGCATGGGGAATTTGTAGCCGGTGACAAGTTAGGTCAATTAGTCGATTTATTTACTTTAGCTCAAGCTCTATCTACAAATGGCGATTTAGCATACGACATAACTGAAAAAGCTTCAGCTTATACCGACGCTGTTGCTGCAATAAATGATACAGATGCTATTAACAGTGTCATGCTACCAATCCTTGGCTTTGACATGACAGACCTAACCCCCGTTTTGATTGATGCATATATTGAGAAAATAGAAAGACAAACAGCTCAAAGTGCATTTGAAAATCTAAATGAAGAACAATTATTAGAAGCAGTTAATAATCTTGACCCAAATGATTTAGATGTTAAAGCTACAGCACTAGCTACTGCAATTACAACATATAATGGTGATCCTTCTGCTACACCAGTTATAGCAGCTGTGAGAGATGCAGCAAATATAGGTGCAATTGCAACAGCCCAAGCTGATTACCTCATGCATTTACAAGCATCTATAAATGTTGGTGCAGACGCATCAGGGTTAGATGTACTAACTGCAAGACAAGAATTAATGTTGAATCTTGCAACTATTGCAAAATTAGTATTAGAAGAAATTGATTCTTCAGTAAACGCTGTTGAACAATTGGGTACACCAAGCGTAGCCTCTACAGCAGTCGATAGTTTTTTAGATGCAAAAGAATTTAGCTCTATTAATTTTGATAGAACAATTGATGCAAACATTACAGACACTGTTAGTCATTTTGGGGAAGAAGATTCTACTTTTAAAGATCCATCTGAACAGTTAATTAGCGCATTTCAAGAATTATTCCAAACTGTCACCCAAACACAAGAGGCCTACAATGCTTCTAACAGTAAAACTAATCTAAAGAATACTGTACATGAACCATTTGAAAGTATTACAGAAGGTTTATTCGAAATTATTGATGAAATATCATTAAATACAAATTTAGATGTTCAGGAAGTTGTTTCAGATTCATTCAATATAGACATGCGTGCCGGGAGTTCACAAAATGGTGGTTTCCCAGAAAATTTAACTATAAAAACTGATCTAAGAGATGCAATAGTAGATGTTGCACTGATTCAAGTTGAAAACACAGCCAATGATGATATTAAGATTGATGTTGATCAAGACGTTTTAGCATCAACAATCAACGTTGCAGAAATTCTATTAACACAAGATGATAATGTTAATGGTGGCGGACACACAGTAGACCTTTCAGGTAAAAATTATCGATTAAAATTGATGTACTCTCAAGATGCTACGCCAATTACTGACTTTAGTGGTCAAATTAACTTGTCAGGGTTAAATGCTGATGCAAGAAACTTTAGAGGTCTTTCAGACGATGCTGAAATTGAAGATCGTATCAATCCAAATTTTTCTCAAATTCTAATTGTAGAAATCTCAAGCAATGGAGAACAAGAACATAATTTTATAAGTGGTTCAAAAAACAGTCACTTAGAAAAACAGTACCAACTTTATGTGTTTAATGATAAGATTTCAAAAACTGCAGAGTTAGTACCTACAACAGACGTTCCAAACCAAGTAGAAGTTGGAACACAATTAAGTTCAGTTATAACTAGATTTGCTGGTAACCCTACATTACCTAATAGTAATGCAGAAAATTCAGCATTCTACGCGCTTGCAGCCCAAGCAGCAGATTGTACAGACAGAACAAAACTATTACACAAAGATATTCCAGCTACTATTCAAAATGGTAATATTCAAATAGTATCTAGCACGTTAGATCAAGTATCACCAGGAAAATACCACGTTTGTTTTGCTATTTACGATGACAATTACGTATCTGCAGTTACAGATATAACTTTTGTAGAACCAACACCAGAAGATCCAGGAGCAGAAGGCGGAGAAGACCAACCAGGAGCAATTTCTGAAGTAGATTCTACAAATGCAATAGCTAGCGATGTAACTCTTGAACTTACTGGAGCAGAGTTGTCAACAGACGAAGCTGATTACCAATTAGCAAGACAAGACAATGCTGTAGCCGCTACAGCGATAAACGTGACACAAGATAATCAAGATGACACAAGATACATTGTTCAATTTGGAGAGGTATTACCAGGATCATATCAATTAGCATACAAAAGAGAGAGGCAAGAAGGATTTGTGAATGTAGATAATCTAAAAGTCTTAAATCCAAATAATAACAGTGTTATTGGAGCTTCTAATCCAGAAATTTCATTTGAATGTCTATCAGACTATACATATAACGCAACTCTAAAAAACACAGTAGATAATACAGTTCAACAATTTACAGATATTGAATGTAATTCAAATGTTGCAGTGTTCAAAGTTGAACAAGCTTTATCTAAAGGTGTTAGATATACTCTAGAAATTGTAATAGTTGATGAACTTGGTAACGAATTAGAGGGATTATTTGATTCACACAGATTTTCGACTTCTAACAATTTCTTACTTACTCCAGAACAAGCAGCAGTACTAGACTTTACATGTGGTCGACAAATTGCCGAATCAAAAGATGCAAATGGTATTCCGATTCCAGGTAAGAAAAACGTAGTTATTAAAGGCACAAAAACAAACTGTGCAGTAACTAACCCATTCCCACAAGCAGGAATTAGCGCAGGCTACATGGTGAAAATTGGTGCTAACACTCCACAAACAGATGCAGTAGCAATGCAAGCAATTCAAGGTGGATTTGCGGCAACAAACATTTTAGTTCCAGCAGAATCTTCTGACTATTATATTTATGTTCTTGTACCTGGAACAAACAGTAACGAGTTTGTAAAAACAAATTCATTTGTTACTCCATATGAATCAAATGGATCAGTTGATAAAGAAACAGCTGAAGGCGATATAGAAGATCTAATAGATGTTTCTATGCCAAACACAATTGAAATTGGTGAGTCTATTGATTTAGAAATCGATATTCCAGAAAATCTTGATGTTCACATGATGGTTGTAAGATACCAAGGAAACGAAGACGACAGAGATACCAGAGACTTTAGCGGTCCAGTATTTATCTATTGTCAAGAAGACATTACAGATAACTTTGAAAAAAATAGAGATAGAAGAAAAATCGACAGAATCTGTGATAGATTCTACGAAGATGATATTTTAGAAGGTCCAGATACTATCGAAATCGAAGACTTTGATACATCTAGAATAGGTGCAGAAGGTTTATACGATATCAAAATCGACCTATTTGTAGACGCAGCAACATTACCAGCAGAAGCATTATCAAAAGCTGATTCTACAACTGCATACGCTCAAGGTATCGAAATTAAACAACTAAGACTTACAATCGAAGAAGCCTTCGAAGCAGAAAACAGACAACTAGGTGGCGGTTCTAGAGCTTTCATCGATGGTCGAGCACTGCTTGCAAGTGGTGTAAACTTTAGATACCCTCCAATGCATACTGCCATTCCAGTGCAAACACAGCAATGTCAAACGGTATTTAGAGACTTAAATGTTTCTCACCAAATCTGTAAAGATATCATGTACCTATACGAACAAAAACTTTACACAGGTGTTAGAATGGGTAACAACATTGTATCTGGTGTTAACGAACCAGCTGTAAGAGCTCACCTTTTCGCATTCATCGAAAGAGTGTTGAAAACATACAGAAAAGTTCCAAATTACGGAATCAATTACCAAGCACTATACAAATTCCAAGATGTAAAACAGTACCTAAACGACCCAGTTCAACAATGGTGGTTGTCTCCAGCTTCTACTCTTGCAACTTATGGTTTTGTACGAGGTGATGCAAATTACAACCTAAATCCATTCGGACGTGTAACTCAAGCCCAAGCAGCTAAACTAATTGGTATGGCAACTGGATTAATTCCACCAGAGTTACAACAAAAATCTCCTTGGTATGCAGATATTGTTGCTCAGTATATTACATATGGAATGAACCTAAATCCAAATGCACCAGCAACCATGGGAGATCTAGTAGTGATTCTTTCTCGCTCGATTCAAATAATGAAAAACCCAAATCTATTCAATACAATCAATCAATTCGCCGGTAACACTCACGTTGGTCTCTACTAAATTATATTAGAACACACAAAACCCACTCAAATTAGAGTGGGTTTTTTTAATTGTGCAAACCAAATCTTTTTTAAAAGCAAAAAAAATGTTATAATATAGAGAAAACATTAAATCATGCGAATGAAAAAACGTATATATATTCTCACATTCCTGGTGGCTGCAGGAATTCTGACCAAATTCAGCTTGGATGGAACGCTCTTTACGGGCTTTCTACAAACCCAACAACTCAAAGATTCTTTTATAGAAGAACATGTAAATCAACTAGCATTCGACCAAGAATTTGCCCTATGTCCACAAGGTGAAGCTACAAATAGCCCCTCAGACATAAAAAAACAAAAAGCAGTTATAGAAGCATTACTTGCAAACAACACTTCAGAAAATGATAGAAATATGTTTTTTGATATTGTAAATTACTACAACACCCAAACAGTAGAGGTTCTAGTCGAAGAAGTCCAAAGAGACGTTGAGGGCAACGTAGTAATGACTGAAGGCGACAATCCCGTACCAGTTATCGATGAAGTGACTGTCGAACAAAGATTGTTAAATAAAGACATTGAACTAGATACAATAGAACAAGGTGCTGGATTTATTGTATATGAAGATATTCAAAAACTTGGATTAATAGTAAATAAAGCCTTGGCGGTAAGCTGTGGAGCACTCCAAGTTGATTTTAATTTCGATGTAAATAAAGAAAATGTTCTTTTTACTCTAAACTTTCGTGATTTAGAGCCAATCACATCGCAATCTAACCTTTTTGTACACAACCAAGAAAGTCTTGCTGCGCAAGCCCAACCAGCAGAAGGTGAGGGTGGGGCAGAAGCCAACCCAGCAGCCCAAGATGGTATTGAAACAAAGAGATCGATTCTTGGACAACAACTCAATCTATTTCAACCAAGCCTAAGTACTTTGTTGCTTCAGACAAATCAAAAAAGATACAAGTACCAAGCTGTATTGATCGAAACTGATTCAGCAAATATTACCACTCCAAACATAAACCGATTGGAAAATAAATTAACAGAAAATTTTAGAAGTGCCCAAGCAGGAACAGATATTCTAAATGACGATTTATTTTTAGGTGTACACAAAACACCACAAAGATCGGTTAGTGGATTTCAAAAACATGAAATAGATTTATCTACCCTCGAAAATATTTCTCTAGACTACAATAAGGATTATATTTTGGCACTAAAATTAGAATCAAACATGCCAGCAAGCCAAACTAACTTTCCAGCAGATGCAGACGCAAATAAAGAAGCACGCGAAAAATTGGTAATGATTCATATTCAAGATCAACTGCAAGAACTTTCTAAAGCATATTCTGATCAAGAACCAGAAATACAAATTATTAAAGCCTCATCAGATGGAACATTACTTATTACAGTTGAAATAGCGGATGGACTTCGCGAAAATCTACCAGAATCGATAGAAGACAATCTAGAATTGATTGCACTAGAGTTAGATAATGGAGAAGAGGATGATAAAATCCTAATTTTCGCAAAAGCAGTTACTCAACAATCAATTATATTCGAAGCAAACGATGGTACTGCAAATCTTAAAAATGGTGCATACACAGCTAAATTATTAGTTTACGAAAATCAAGAAATTCAATTACCTCACACATTTGTCCTAGAAGACATAGATAACCAAGCCTCAAGCGAAACCGGTAGCGATATTATTATAGATAGAAATATTATCACTTTATTATCTCCAAATGAGGTTTCAATAAACATTACCGGTAGAAACCTTTCAGATAATCCAAAGAGATATGCATTGATAAGTGGACAATTTAAAAAAGATGTCGCAAGATCTGTAACTCTAAATGAAGATAAAACAGAAGCAGTTCTCGAATTTGGTAACTTGGATGCCTGCTACACAAGAGATTGCAGTGCTCTAAGACTTGGTTTATTTAGTACAGAAGGCGAACTTGAAAACAAAACAAACCTTGTAATCGAAATTGAACCAAGAGAATTAATAATTACAGGCACTCAAAGCAATACAATAACAGCCAAAGTGGCATGTTTGAACAAATATGACCAATACACACTCACAATTAAATCAGACGATAGTACACAAGAAAAAGAAATTTTCGAAGTTTGTAAAGATACAGATGCTGGACCATTTGTAGAGTTCGAATTTACAAACACACTTTCTCCAGGAGTTTATGTGTTTGGTGTGAAAACAAATCAAAACGAATTCAATCAACATACAACAAGCCGAAAAGTAATTAAAGAAAACAAAAACATCACAAAAGAAATTCTCAAAGAAAAATCTTTTATCTGTACAAACGGTAACAAATCTCTACCTGGCACGAAAACAGAATGTAAAACCCTTATTGGCAGTGACGAAATAATTGAGGATGAAATGTTAATCTTTATAGAGGGCACAGAGATCTCCAGTGCCAGACGTCTGATTAAAACCACAACAAACCAAGGGACCTTTTTAGGTGCAAAAGGTATTGTTGTGCCAGACGACAAAGGTGGACAACCAAATATTTTACTTGCAGATCGTAACAACACCGAAGATGTGCTTCAAACAAGCAGTTTTATAGACATTATAGATGTTGCAGATCGAGATTTAGACGGATTTAGCGAAACTGACAAATTGCATGTAGAAATCACTGAAGATTTTGCAATTGGAGACAACATTAACATGAATATTGAAATACCAAATTCATTAGAGTTCGGATTTTTACAAGTTGCATACTACGGAGACCGAGAAACGCAAAATAATAAAGGTGCTCTCTATACTTATTGTAGTAAAGAATTTGTCGATAACGTAAATAAACAATTTATCAAAAAAGCTTGTAATAAATTCACACAAAACCAAAACATTGCAGGTCCAGATGTGATAATGGTCGAAGATTACAATACTAACAAAATCAAAGTACCTGGCTTCTACGATATCCGTATTACTGGACTCACTCTAAACCCAGACAATACAATAACCAAATTTGTAGAAAGACAAAAAGAAGCATTTAGAGCTACAGCTAAAATCTATCTAATTAATAGCTCTATGGGGATAAACTACCCCCACAATCAAACGCAGTCTCAACCAGGCCTATTAGGTAGAATCTTTGGAGCACAAGAACAATCCCAAGTTGCACCAAATCCAAAATGTATGAGTTTATATTCAGACATAAATATAACCAATCCACTTTGTAACGATCTTGTTTACCTTAACGAAATGGGAGTTTACAAAGGACAGTTCGAAGGAAACTCAGTAGTTGCTAATACTCATAAACAAGCGCTAAGGGCTCATTTGTACACATTAGTTGAAAGACTTTACAGTAAAACCGAAAATCTAAGACCAGTACAACCAGATGTTCGAGCATTTATTAACCAAGTCAACGATATAGACGAAGATACTGTTCGAAATCAAAACAATAGATGGTGGGTTCTACCAACAATCACTCTAAAACACTATGAAATAATCCGTACAGACTCAAACGGAAACCTAGAGCCATTTAAGCCAGTTACTCAGTATGAAGCTGCAGAAATTATAGGTAACGCATCAAACATGTTGCCAAACACTCTAGGTGAAAACAGGGTTCAAGAAGTTATAGACTACTATTCAAGTATAGATATCAAAATAAACCCCGAAGCTCCAGCAACCATTGGAGATCTAGTTGCACTAGTAGCAAGAGCCATTAAAGTTAAGAAAAATCCATACCTTTACCAGCAAGCTCCAAAAGAAGACTTGAACAGAATATACGGACCACAACAAACATATCAACCAAATCCATACCAACAAACATACCAACAACAGCAGTTTAATCCAAGCTACCAAAATCAATATTACAACCAATCGATATCTCCATACAGAAATTACTATCCAAGTTACGGTTATATGTAAGATCAAAGCCCTAAAATGGGCTTTTTTCTTGCCAAAAAAAGATTGACACATTTGAAATTAAGGTGTAGAGTTGCATCTTATATTTTAAATTAACAATCTCCATGATCAAAAATATAAAAAAGATTTTAAGCGTATTTACAATGCTTGCGGTACTTGCTCCAAACTTTGTTTTTGCAGGTCAATTCAGTACTGTAGATAATTTAGCGATCTACCCAAATTCAGAAATTGTAAATTTTTTAACTAGTGTAGGATCTAGCGAAACACGTGAAATTCTAATCGAAAACACAGGTGTTCAAAATTATACAATTAGTATTCAAAACACACTTAGTGCACCATTTTCAATTGATTCACAAAAATTAATTCCAATCAACGCACAATCTACTAAAGCTATCAAAGTAACTTTTACACCTTTATCTGCTGGTAATTACGAACAAGAACTTAAATTTAATCTTAATCAAACAGGTGAATCTAAGACAGTAATATTAAAAGCACATGCACGTGAACAAATTACAAACGAAGGTCTAAAGCTTTCAGCAAAAAATGTAACTCTAGAAAAAACTCCAGTAGGAGGTGTGTCAACCACACAAGTACTTTTAACTAATACCAATAGTTATGATGTTAAAATGTATGCATCTCAAGTTCCAACAGGAGAAATTTCACTAGAAACTAAAATTCCACCTGTAATCAAAGCTGGTGAAAGTATTGAGTTTAATGTTGTGTTTAAACCAAAATCTAATGGTGTTAAAAAAGCTACATTAGCACTACAAACTACAGATTATAAGAGTTCCTATATTTTCACTCAGTTTATGGGTTCTGGTATAGATTCAAATCTTGAATACTCTGGAGGTAAACTAGAATTAGCTCAAAATGCTATTAATCTTGGAAATGTGTTATTTGGTACGCAAATAATGCAAACTATACAAGTTCGAAATATTGGGGATAAAACTGTTGAATTTAAATCAACAAAGCAATACGAAAACCCAGTTAAATACAAATTACCAAATCTAGAAATCAGTGTGCCAAGATCATTAGCAAAAGGTCAAACTGGAGAAATAAAAGTTGTATACAAAGCAAATCAAGTTGAAAGTACAAATAAAATTGTTACAATCGAAAATTCTTCATTAAACATGCCAGAAATTGTCTTAGATATTTCTGCAAAAGTAGTTACAAATTCAAACTTTGTAAGTATTCCTGTTGCACCAAGACAACTACCAGTAATTAAAAAATACAAAACTGCTCTTGATAAAAATATCGAAAAAGTTGCAGCATACGGATATAGCAAATCTATATCTGAATTTAATCCAGATATAAACCAACAAGTTTTATTTGGCCTAAACTTATCAAATCTTGATCAACCTACAGATGTTACTCTAAAAATTACAAATGCTAAAAGCGATCAAGTAGTATTTAACACTAAATACAATAAAGTTTATCCTCAAATTCAAACATTCTCATGGAATGGTAAAAACACAATTAACGATATTGTATCTAAGGGTGTATATAACGTAGAAATTAAAATTAACAATGATTTGATCAAAGATACAGTAAATGTATATAGAACTTATCAACCAAAAAGAACCTACAAAGCGATCAATGTAGAATTAAATCCAGAAGTAGAAGTTTATAAAACTTATAAAAAGCCTGTACTAACTCAAGATAAATCAGTAGACGAAAGTTTACTTACTCAAGTTTCTGTAAATCCAATCGTTCTTAACTCTGGAAGTGCTTTTGTTTCTTTCAATAGCAAACAAACTGCAAAAGCAACTGTCGAAATAGTACAAGATAGATCAGTTAAAAAAACAGTATTTAAAAACAGACCAATCACTGCTGGATTTCATTACCAAGTTGGTGAGTTCACTGCAGAAGGTTTAGATGATGGCAAATACGAAATAGTGGTAACACTTGAAACCAAAACAACAAAAGATACAGATACCATAAGACTGTATGTAACAGCAGGAAAGTATAGCTTTAATTTCTATAATCAAGAAGTTGCAGCCTTAGTTCATGACGGACCTAAATCAACTGAAAGCCAATTGGCTTTCATTGATTTTTTTACAAGAAAAAATACTAGCTGTTTAAATGCTCAAGATGTAGATATGCAAGAATCCCTTTGTGATGCTTACAAATATGCAGTAGATAAAAAAATTATCTCTGACAAAAATTATTTTCAAAGAAACAACATCCTAACTCGTGCAGAAGCTATCAAAATGATAGTTGCACTCAACGAGTTTTCTTTAAAGACTTACAATCCTTATTTTGATAAAACACTTGGATTCTCTGATTTAGATCCTAACGCTTGGTATATGCCATATATAGCGACTTTGCTTAAAAGTGAGGTCTATAACGGTACACAAAGCTACAAGCTTGGAAGCTCGATTGTGAGAGGTTACAAGGACGGTACTTTTAAACCTTCTAAGGGATTATCTAGAGCCGAGTTCTACAAATTAATTATCGAAGGTTACAAAAATAGTAACTTTATGCAATTAAATACTCAGCTAGACTACTACGTGCAATCTCAACCGTTTGCAGATACAAACCTAGGTAAAGAAAATCAATGGTACCTTCCGTATGCACAATTGGTAAAACAAGCAACGCACGGTACAGAGTTTGCCAAAAAATACTTTGGAACAAAAGATCTAAATAATCAACTAGCATACTTTGAACCAGCTAAAAAAATTACTCGCGAAGAAATAGTAGAATTTATTTATTTAGTAGCAAACAAGGGATTAGTTACATATTACTAGACTGCTAAACTTATCAATAAAAAACCAAGACACATGAGATCTTGGTTTTTTTTAATTCTTATAAATTGGAATTACTTAGCCTTTTTATTTTTTAGAATTTCTTCTTTATCCAGTTCGTTCTTAGGCTTAAATCTTAATGTCATTGCAGTACCAGCAAAACCATATTCTTCACGAATCGCATTTTCGATGTAGCGCTTGTAACTAAAGTGCAAAACTTTAGGTTTGTTTAAGAAAATATTAAAAGTAGGTGGCTGAGTATCTACCTGTGCTATAAAATTAAACTTAATCCCAGATTTAGGTGGGTGGTTGTCTATAACACGTTCCAGAAAGTAATTCAGCTCACGAGTTTTGATAACCTTTCGACGCTCGGTAACAATATCTATTGCTAAATCCAAAATTCTAGAAACATTTGTTCCAGTCAGTGCAGATGTGAAAATAATTGGTGCATAGTATGCATATGGCATTCGTACCTGAAGTTCTCTTAGCCAACGGTTTTTTTCTTCTGGTTTTACTAAATCAGATTTGTTAACAACAATAACTAAACCTTTCTTAGCCTCGAGAATGTGTTCAGAGACTCTAAGATCTTGTTTTGCTAACTCTTGTGTAGCATCTAGAACCAAAACGCCTACATCTGTATATTCCAAAGCCTGAAGAGAACGAATTACAGAAAACTTTTCTAGGCGATCATATCTAAGTTTACCTTGCTTACGAAGACCAGCTGTATCTGTTAATACAAAGTTAGTATTGTTGTATGTAAAAGGTAAGCTCACACTATCACGTGTTGTACCAGGAATATCTGATACTATTACCTTGTCGTTACCAAAAAGGGCATTCATAAGACTCGATTTTCCAACATTTGGACGGCCCAAGAAACAAATCTTATTAGCACGACCAAAAGTTTCTACTGATTTTGGAGCTTTGAAAGAAGTCAAAAATTTAGAAATAGCATTGGTTAAATCATTCACACCGCGGTTTTGAACAGCAGACAAACAAATTGGCTCACCAAATCCTAATTCAAAAATATTGTAGTAATATTCCTCAACTTTTCTATCATTTTTAGTACCAACTAAAACAACTGGTTTACCAGCTTGTCTTAGCATTTTAGCAGCTAAAAAATCATCACTAGATAAAGGAGCAGACAAATCCACAACAAACAAAACCATATCTGATTCTGCTATAGCAATCTCTGTTTGCTTACGAATATCAGTTTCTAAATCCTCACGAGAAGCAAAATCTAAACCAGCAGTATCTACTAATAAGAACTGTTTACGCTTAAGTTCTAAGAGTTCAAACACACGATCACGTGTAGTTCCAGCCAAATCAAAGGTGATTGCAAGTTTCTTTCCTACTAATCTATTAAACAAAGTCGATTTACCTGTATTAGGCTTTCCGACTATCGCGACAGAAGGTAACATAAAATATAATTATTATCGAAAACGATTCTACACTGTTTTTTTGTTTTTGTATAGATAAATTTCAAAAAATTTGCTATAATAAAAATGTTTAATAAATCTAAATGATTAAATTAAAGAAAAATATTGCAAGTGCATTGCTTTTAATGTCGATTTTATGTCTTCATACAAGCGTTTTTGCCCAAGATTTTTCGCTTCTTCCCAAAGCAGGCAAAAACAACAATGAATGTACAAAAATACTAAAAAACTTCGATATCAAATATCAGTCAGCTGATGGTGGATATAACACTTATGCCAGGTTCGATGCCGCAAGGACGGCTTTAGAAGGCAATATCACAGAAGCAAATATCCTCGGGTGTGGTGTTGTGACCGGTAGAATTAGATTATATTTCTGGAAGCCATATGTTGCTTTTTTAATTCAAAATTTAAGTGTTCTAGCTGGTGTGCTCTCAATGTTGTTTATAACTTTAGGTGGTTACCAATATTTCCTTGCCATGGTTAGTGGCGAAGATTCTAATGCAAAAAACACCGTTAAAAATGCAATTTTAGGTCTAGTTATTAGTTTTAGTAGCTGGATGATTGTAGAAATAGTTCAATCCTTTGTCTCTCGTTAAAATGGTATTAAAGAAAATAAAAAAACTAGCAATTTCGGCTCTCAATAAAATCGATGAAGTTACATCTGAGCAGCCAAGTAAACCACAAGAAATAAAATCTCCAGTTGTCGAAACATCGGAAAACCAAGTTAGATTTGTTCAGGTATCTATTCAAGATGTAATCAAAATTACATTAGTACTCATGGCCCTGGCTTTAGGTGCAAGTTTACTTGTTTCGATACGCGATATAGCTTTTATACTTTTATTATCATATTTATTTGCAGCAGCATTAGTTCCATCTGTAGAGAGACTTAAAGAATATAAGATTCCAGCTGGAATATCGGTGATGATTATCTATGTTCTAATAATAAGTACACTTTCTATTATGGTAGGTAATTTAATTCCTATCTTATCTTATGAATTAGTTGATTTGGCATTTCAGGCACAAAATTTAATCAACAATCTATCAACTCAAGGTGTACAACTTCCAGGATACCTAAGTTTTTTCCAACCGATAGTAGATAATACATTATCGAATATAACTACTGTAGAAATTAGTAACACCTTACAAAAGAACTTATTAACTGTAGGTGGAAACCTAAGTACATTAGCTGGTAATGCCATTGATTTTATAGTTGTACTATCTAACGGATTAGCAAATGCGGTTCTGATTATGGTCTTGTCTTATTTTATAACTGTAGACCAAAAAAATATCGATAAATTTATTATCTCTTTATTTCCAAAGAAGTATCAAAATTATATTGATAACAGATCCAACCGTATAAAGTCAAAAGTAGGTAACTGGCTACGTGGTCAAATTTTGTTAATGCTTGCAATTGCAGTGCTAACATATATTGGTTTAGTATCATTGAACTTTAAATATGCTTTTACATTGGCTTTGTTTGCAGGTTTTACAGAACTAATTCCAGTTATTGGTCCAATAATCGCCTGGATTGCTACAATTCCAATTGCAATGAATGTTGGTACATCTGCGCTTGTAGCAGTTACGATTCTCTACATAATTATTCAAAGATTAGAAAACAATCTGTTAGTTCCAGTAATCATGCGAAAAACAACAGGATTACATCCGATTGTTGTTATAACCGCAATGATGCTCGGATATAAATTCCAAGGAATTATCGGAATTATCATATCTATTCCATTGGCTGGGATTGTTGGTATGTTTTTACACGATTACCTTGTGAAAACTCATCATATTGAAGAAGATATTGAGGATTAAAACTCTTTCTAATATCTCTATGATGAAACTTTAATATATGTCTATCAATCACAACTCCATAAGAATTAGCAAGTTGTGATTGTTTTTTACGTGCACGTTTAAGCTGATAAGTAGAAAGTGTTTTTTCTAAAAAACTTGGCATAGACTTAAATCTGAAAGTTTTAAGCAAATTAGAACTACAGCTATTAACGCTTTTAAAATTATCAATTAAATCTGCCGAACTAGAAACAAAATTAAGCGAATTAAGCCAATGACTCAAATAAATGTCGTTGTCTAAACTGACATTTTTTAAATCCAAGTGTTTATTAGAAAGAAAAAAACTCAGACAAACTTTTGGCCTTAGGCGTAAAATATTAAAAATTAAAATTATTAACAATCTAGTAGTAAAAAACGATTTATGATCAAGAATAACAAAAAGATCCACATCGCTATTATCGTGAAAAGTTTTAAGTGCCAAGCTATTACACAAGCTAAATGCACAAACCCCTGGTATTAGAGAAAGAATAAAGGAGGCACGGTTATAAATATTGTACAGCTGCTTGAAAGATTTTAAATTTGGTTTTGAAAGACTTGCAGAATCGAACTGATTTAAGCAAAAGTATTCATTCTCAATTGTGATTTTTTGTACTTTAGTCATATAATGAAAGAAAGAATCACTAAAATCATCTCTGAATGCAAAGTAACCAGAGAAATTAATAAAAAACAATCGATCGAGATCTGCTTTAAACTTAATATTCAAAATATAATGCTAGATATAGAAAATATACAAAATTTAGTTAAAAATATCGAGAAAAAACCAGGAGTTTATCAATTTTTCAACAAAAAAGGAGAAATTATATATGTTGGAAAAGCTAAAATTTTACGAAATAGAGTAAGATCGTATTTTGCAAAATCAACCAAGCACTCACCAAAAAACCAGGTGATGATCAAGCAAATTGTTGATATTAAAACTATAGTAGTAGACACAGAACTCGAAGCACTTATGCTCGAAACAAATCTAATCAAAGAGATTCGACCCAAATACAATATTCTAATGAAAGATGACAAGAACTTTTGTTATCTTAAGATAATCCAAACACCAGAACCAAAACTTTTTATTGTTAGAAAAGTAGAAAAAGACAACCACATTTACATAGGTCCAAAAACAACCACCCAGGCTATTACCACTCCGATCAACATTTTAAATCAAATTCTAAATGTAAATAATTGCCAGATAAGCATAGAGAGCATCAAAAAAGGTAAACCAACAAAATCTCAACTAGAAAAAGCAATCTGTCATATAAAACAATTAGATAAAAGCCATAGCCCATGTATTAGTGATTTGGCACCAGGTGAGCAAATGGAGTTAATAAATATAATTGTAGAGTTTTTTAAAGGAAAGTACTCCAAAATAGAAGACTTTATAATGCTTGAAATTCAAAAGTTAGCCGAGGCTAGAAAGTTCGAAGATGCAGCAAAACTTAGAGACAGTTTATTTTATGTCCAAAAGTTGGCAGAAAGACAAAAAATAAGTAGTACAAATGTTACAGATAACTTTGATATTATTACCAAAGCACCATGTGGAGAGTATGGATTGGTAAATTTAATGAAAATCCGAGCTGGTAAATTAATCGAAACTTCTCACCACCTAATGACAAGTATCGAGTACGACACAGAGAATCAAGAAGTATTTGCGAATTTTATTTCACAGTACTATAGCCAAACAGAAAGTTTGCCAAAGGTAATACTTACCAATATTGAAAATACTAATATCACACAACTACAAGATTTGTTGGAGCAAACAACCAAAAAAAATATTAAAATCCAGCATCCAAAACTTGGTAATAAACTTAAATTAGTTGAGTTATGCCAAAAAAATGCCAATCTTATTGCACATGGTGAAGAAAAAAAGCAGGTAAACAAAGATCCTAAACAAATTCAGAAACTTCTTGAACAAGTTCAGACAGATCTCAAACTATCAAAATTACCAAAAAGAATTGAATGTTATGATATCTCGCATTTAGGTGGCACCAAAACTGTTGCCAGTATGGTCGTGTTCGAAAATGGCATTGCTAAAAAAGCAGACTATAGGCAGTTTGATATAAGGTCTATTGAAAATGGAGAAATTAATGATTTTCAATCAATGACAGAAGCTCTAACTAGAAGACTTAAGTATATCAGTAAAATCGATAATTCCTATAAATGTAAATATTTAGATGATAAAACAATTTTACTTAAAGATAAAAAGCAAGTTGCCTCCATTGATTTCACTCAGATTAATTCAACAAATATAGAACTAGTAAACATAAATCAAACCCCCTCGCTATTAGAACTCAAGCACCTTGTTTATAAAACACTCGAAAAACACAAGTATAAAAAAATTTACTATAAACCAGAGCTCAATAATGATCTCAAAGAAATTGGTTTTAAATCTATTAAAAGTCCATTAAAACACGCTCTGTATTCAAGTAGTATAAATAAAGACAAATCCTTTAATAAAACACCCGATTTGATAGTAATCGATGGTGGCAAAGGTCAATTGTCTAGTGCTCTAAAAGCACAGAAAAAACTAAATACTAAAATCGAATTTATAAGTATAGCTAAAAGGTTAGAAGAGATTTTCAAAGAAGATAAAACTCGAATTTTGTTACCAAGTAATTCCAAGTCACTACAAATAATTCAAAGACTCCGTAATGAAGCTCATAGATTCGCAATCACAAATAACCGCAAAAAGAGACTAAAAGACTACCAGTAGTATCTATATGCAGGTTGGGTGTAGGTATTATTGGAATACACAAAAGGATATTTAATACCATCATCTAAATCATATCCTGGCTGTAATAAAACTGGGTTTGTATACCACATACCATTTTTAATGAAATATCTTGGTTGTGGATTAACAGGATAGTTTATCAATGTTCGACCCTCATTTACATATCTTGGACGTGCTAGATTAGGGCTGACTGCCGGAACATATGGAGTTGGAGTGTAATGATAAATCTTTGCAGATTGGCAATATCCGTAGTTACAATACCTTGCATAAACAGGTGTTGTTCTTGTTGGAGTAATAGCTGCAAAACTAGTTACAGGAATTGAAATGACTAATGACAAAATTGCAATAAGTAGTTTCATATTGAAAAATTAATTTAATGCATTATAATAAAAAACACCATTTGAGTCAAATGGTGCCGAAGGAGGGAATCGAACCCTCACTCAGTAACCTGAACGGGTTTTTGAGACCCGCGCGTCTACCAATTCCGCCACTTCGGCATTACACAAAATAAAATAGCAAAATATAAAATATTTGTCTATTATAAATTAAAAAAATGTTCAATTTATTTCTTATATTATTATCGAGTTTAGTTTTTATTTTTAATAGCTACTACAGCACCTATGGGGTTTTATTACTGGGGGTGGTGTGTACTTTGCAATCATTCAAAAAACAAGGCCAGTTTAACACACTTCAACTACTTGCTAGTATTTCTCTTGTATGTGCTTATATTCTATCTGGAGTCAAGAGTTTAAGTTTAGAACCAACAATTTTGTTACTGTTACTAGTTGTAAATATAAGCCAATTAAAATTAAAGCCCAAAGTGCTTCAGCAAATATCTGCTTCTATTACTATTTTGAGTTTGATTTTCGCTGTTTTCCAATTTATCAGTCAGGATATTGCATATGGTAGTTTTATAAATATTTATGATACAAAACAAATATTCCCTAATGCTTTTGCTTCACTCAACCTAATACTTTTAGCAATCAATTCTAAACAATTGAGGGTGGCAAATCTATTGAACATCTTTTTGAGTAAATCTCGTTTTGCGATAGCAATTTCGATGATGTATTTGCTGTATGAATCGATAACTAAAAGAGGATTTAAACTAAGATACCTAACGGTTGTAAGTTTGATTGCTGTGTTATCTGTTTTTTCTATATCTAAAACTAATCAGAGCACAGAATTTAATTCTATAGATCAACGTATGGAGCATTGGATTAATACTCCTAAACTATTAAAACTTGATCACACATTGCTTTTTGGTTATGGTCCTAATTCTTTTGAATATATTTACCAAACAGTTCAAAGAATTCCAGAAAATCAAGCACCACATTCTCACAACATAGTATTAAATTTGCTGGTAGAAAATGGATTGCTTTTTGTTATAATTTTTGGCTTGTTGTTAATAAAACAATCAAAGGGGATTAATTCCAAGTATAAAACAGCTATAGTTCTATTTTTGATTCATAATTTGGTAGATCTAAATATACAATTTCCATTAACGGTTTTGGTCTTGTTATTATTATTTGGAGCAAGCCAAACAGATCAAAAATATACTTTGCACCGCCGTGATAAATATTTGCCAATTGCTCTTAATTTATTGAGCGTGAGTATTTTGGTTTTAAGTCTTAATAACAGTTTTGTCGTAAGTCATAAAGATCAACTTATAAGAGATTTTAACAACTCTCAAAACTCAAAATTAATAGAAACATACATTAAACAAAACCCACTAGATAAAAATCAGCTAATAAAAATAGACGAAAAAAAATACATCAAAGATGCATTTCTACAAAAACCTTTCGATGTTACTAATCTAGAATTGTTACGAAAGCATTATCCAGATATTAGTTTGAACAAAAAGTGGATAGATAATTACAAAAATTGGTACCTTTCGCACTCCAAGCAAAATCTCAATTACATTCATGAAAAGGGAACTGTTACAAAGCTTCGAAATATTTTCAAAGAATTAGACCCAGAATTTTCAGATAGCTTATAAATCCAAAAAGGCTTGTGCTTTGATTAGTAAAGTTCGAGCGTTATCGAAACTCAATTCTTTGAGAGCAGTTTCAAAATCACACCACATGAAACCAGTATGTTCATGAGAAACTTTTACATCTGTAGAGTCTGTTTCTGCTAAAAAGTAATCTACTGTTTTGTAATGGCTTTTTGAATCTTCTTGGTAGGTGTAATTGATTTGTTCAAAAAAACCATCGATTATTTGCACATCTGTGATAGACGTTTCCTCTGCTAACTCGCGCTTAGCGCATTGGATTAAAGTTTCACCTGGATCAATATGACCTTTGGCAAAATCTATATGACCATGAGGATATTTGAGTAGTAAATACTTAATTTGCGAATTGTCGCGGTTAATAAGTACAATGCCGCATGAATGATGAATAATAGGTTCCATATTAAGAAATTACATATCCAAAACAGTGTATAGTCTTTATATATTTTGAGTCAAATTGGCTATCGATTTTGCCTCTGATTCTCGAAATATAAACATCTACAGAGCGCGTTGCAACAGTCGATTTTACACCCCACACATGCTCTAATAATTCAGCCTTAGACACTGGGCGGTTTGTATTTTGCAATAAGTATTCAAGTAAATGAAATTCTTGATTGGTGAGAGTAATCTTGCTTTCTAGACGCCTACACTCACGAGTTTTAGTGTTAAGACTCAAATCTTTAAACAACAACAAGTGAGCAGATAACTGAGTCTTGATGAAAGTTAAAATAGACATTAACTTGTCGTTATATATTTTGGGATGAATATAATAAAAAGAATTCTCACGACATATTACATCTAAATCCTTATTAAATTGTTTTGAAAAACACACAATAAATTTAGGTTTGTTTTTTAATTGTATTACAAAATTTAAGATTGACTTAGAAGCAACAACGCAAAAGGGTAAGAATATAAATAGTAATTTGAAATCCTTAAGTTTTAAGACAAGTTGTTCCAGAGGCTGTTTAGATAGATTAAGTGAAAGAAATAGTTCATCCAGTGTTTGCAACAAATCAAAATCTAAATAATCACTATAAGAGACTAAAATATTAAACATTGATAAAATTTATTTTCTTCATTGTATAAAAGATAACAAATATATCAAACAACAAAATTAAACAATGTCAAATAGGGCTTTAAAAAGAGTAAAGTGAGGTTAGAAAACTGTTGTTAGTTTTTGTCAACACTAAGATAAAAGTGAATGAATCGCCTCTACAGCTTCGGCTCCTCTTGATTTGTCACCAATAGCACGAGCTTTTGCTTGTTCATAAGTTTTAACAGTTAGAATTCCATAACCAACTGGAGCCATGTATTCTAAACTAAGTTGAACCAAGAACTGATAAACATTATTTTGTATAAGGTGATTATGAAATGTTTCACCTTCGATCACGCACCCATAAACTAAATACGCATCGTATTTATTTTCGAGCATTAGTTGCTTTACTTTGTAAACAATTTCCATACACCCAGAAACCCGAAATAGAGATGTTTGATAACTATGTTTGTCGCACTCCAAAAGAGCACGGTTTAACAAACCATCAGTTATATCTTTATAATAATCTGAATAAACTACGGCTATTTGTTTCATTTTTTATAAGTTAATATTCTATCTACATACCGCGCAAGCATGTCTACCTCAACGTTAATAGTAGATCCAATTTCTAAGTTTGAAAGATTTGTTAATTTAAGCGTTTCTGGAATTAAATAAACGCTAAAAGAGTCTTGATTAGCATCGCAAGAAGTAAGAGCAACACCATTGATAGTTACAGAACCCTTAGAAACAACTAAATGTCTATACTCAATTGGCAAAGAAAATTTAAATTGTTCACCGTCGATAGAAATAAGTTGAGCTGTAAAATCTACATGACCAGAGACAACATGTCCAGAAAGCATATCTTGCATGCTTATTGGAAATTCTATATTTACATAATCACCAGGCTGGAGTAGTCCAAGATTGGTTCTTTTAAGGGTTTCTTCTAAGACATCGAAATCTAAAACTTTGTTATCAATTTTGGTCACCGTTAAGCAAACACCATTTACTGCAATACTGTCACCAAGATCAATTTGGGGTTGAACAAAAGAAAATTCAAGTCTTAATACGTGTTTAGAAAAACTTATAAACTTTGCTTTATTTTTTATTATTCCATTAAACAACTTTGAAAAAGGATTATTTATTGCGTATAATTTAATAAAATTTAGCAAATTAATCAATGAAAAGAATAATCTCCTCTGTGCTGCTTGTCTTGCTTGTGACATCTATTAGCGGATGTCGAAAAAAACAAGTAGTTATAACACAAAAACAACCAATTACTTTATCGTATTACAAACTGTATGAAAATTCCGAAAGCGTAACTCCAATTTTCACTGAGTTCAGAAAAAAATATCCGTATGTGACAGTTAATTACAGAAAATTTACAGATCCCGATAAGTACTACGAAACCATTCTGAATGAATTTGCAGAAGGTCGTGGGCCAGATGTATTCTCGGTCCCGAATTGGTGGGTGAAGCCAAACTATCTCAAGTTAGCCGAGGCACCACAAACTATCGCAAATCCACAAATCTATAGAAGTATTTTTTTAGATATTGCCGCAAACGATAATATTATTTTAGATTCACAAAACAACGAACATATATACGGCATGCCAATGAGTATCGATACTTTGGCTGTATATTATAACAAAAGTCATTTCGAAGCAGCTATTCCTGAAAGAGGGCGCCCAGCACCAACGTGGCTCGCAATGCAATCAGACGCAAGAATATTAAATTTCAAGCAAAATAACACATTAATTAGATCTATTTCACCAATTGGTGATCCAAATAGCAACACAAAAGAAATAGACCTGCTTTACAATAGAATTGTCCAAAGTGGAGAGCCTTTTTATAATAATACATACACAAGCTCTACTTTTGCCAAAAGCTTAGAATTAGAAAACCTTGTTAAATATCAACTAAGCTTTGCAGATTACAAAAGTCCAAACTATGCAACCAATCAAAATATAGTAGATCCAGAGTCTGTAAACCGAGAAGTGGAAGCTTTTATTACAGGCAAAACATCGATGATATTTGGCTATAGTCATTTATATAAAGACTTAATAAGCTTGCAAACGGCGCTCAAAAGACAAGGTAAAGAGGTGATTGAAATAGGAGATATTCAAATATCTGAAATACCTCAAGAAAATGCAAACAGCACAAAAGCTGCATACGCTAATTATTTTAGTGAAGTTGTTTCTAAAAATTCAAAGAATCAATTCGAAGCATGGGCACTTGTGTCTCACATGATATCCAAACCTAGTTTAGAGAGTTTTTACTCAAAAAACTTTAAACCAACATCCAGACGTGACATGGTAGCAGACCAAAGAACAAATCGAATATATTTTCCATTTGTAAACCAGTTAGGATATGCAAAAAGTCTACCAATAGCAGATGATCAAAAATACAGAGAGATACTGTCAGATATGATGGTAAATACTCTGGCTGATCCAAATTATAAAGTTACAACACGAAAACAAATGAGTAATGCACAAGCGCAAATAAACTCGATTCTATCAACTAAGCCCTTAAACCAAGTTATTAAAGTAGGTAAGTAATGATTGCGCAATTTTTCGCCTTAGGATTAACGACCATCTTACTTAATAAATATATAATTATTAAAAACCCATTATTTAGTATGGGTTTTTTTAACTATTACCAAAGCCAAGTTTTATATCCTTTTATGATTTTGTTATTAATCTCAAGTGTCATTGTTATACTTAGTAAGAAAAACAAATCAGGACTGAGCAAAGTGGATTATAGTCTTTTGTTAATGGTGTTCTACAACATTTATTTTTTGTTAGCTTGGATTGGGCTTGTTGCTTTTAAACACTTAGAAATTTCGGAGCAAGCGTACGTTTTAAATTTTCTAAAGAAAGTATTATATTTAAGTTTATTTATTGGGATTTATCAAGTAGCAACACATAGTAGTCTTGGATTACAATTTATAGGAGAGACAAATATTTCTAAAGACATATTAGGTTTATCTACAATTAACGTATATGGATATAAGATTGTTCGCGCTTATGGGACAATGGCGCACCCAAATATACTGGCTGGCTATGTAGCGATTCTGGGAATTTATGGTTGGTTAAATATTTTCACGTTCAGCTTGTCGGGTTTATTAGCACAAATTGATTATTACAAATTTCGAATACAAAAGTTGGTTCCTGTGTTGGTTTTGATGTTAATTAAAAATCCGTTACTCAACCCATCTTCCTACACAGAAAGAATACAACAGCTAACACAAACAACTCCAACAGATTATATTCATAATGTATTTCTAGAATTGGCTTTTAATAATCCAATCTATTTAATTGGATACATTGGTATTCTTAGTCAGATTTATGCTCAAAAAAAGCAAATAGCACTAAGTATATTTGTACTCAGCATGTTTGATCATTATTTAATAACACATCCGCAAGGAATAATGTTATTAGCTGTAGCATGCATGTTAAGTAACCATAAAGCTAAGAAACAAAAAAAGTCGGTCGACCATTAAGAAAGCTCTTAACATCCATTGGTTGCTTAGATGGCATTTGTAATTTTGTAATTTGTAATACGCCAGTTTTACATGCTACAAACAACTGCTTGTCTTGAATAAAAAACATTCCAGGATTGATATTCGATGGAATCTCAATATTTGAAATATTACAGCCGTGTATAATTATTGTCTGTTCTTTAAATACAAAGTGGGCCTTTGGCCAAAGATTATAAGCTCTAAAAAGATTATAAATATCTGTGGCATCTTGATTTTGAAAATCGATCAGTCCATCAGATTTAGCAATTTTACTACAATGACTTACTAAGGATTCATCTTGTGTTTTTTTTACTAAAGTTCCATCTATTATAGAAGGTAAACTCTGTAAAACGAGTTTAGATCCAAGCCATGCAAGTTTATCTCTTAATTCTTCAAACAACATGTCACTTGGTATGTTTATTTGCATTTCTGAATAAACATCTCCGGCATCCAATTTTAAAACCATGCTTTGCAAGCAGACTCCGGTAATAGAATCTCCATTTTTTAAAGATTGCTGAATTGGAGATGCTCCTCGGTATTTAGGTAGTAAACTTCCATGAAT
>CBFHYO010000066.1:0-9006 GCA_965660075.1 Patescibacteria group bacterium | reverse complement strand
TTGATATCCAGAAATACCTTGACGAATAATATCCAAATCAAAGTTTAAAACATCTAAAAATTTCTTATCCATAGTTCTTAGCATAAAACCTGGATCAAAATCATCCTGAAACCAAGTCAAATTGTTAGACCCCCAATAAGTAATTTTATCATCTATAATCACAACCTTATGATGCATAGAGTATGCAGCATCTTCTAAATTTTCAAATTGGGTGTTCAAAAATTCTACTTGAACCTTTGTATCGAATTTAGCCAAAACTGGTCCAAAAAAAGTTTGCTTTACATTATCAGTGTAAATTTTAACATCTATTCCCTTCTCTGCTAATTTATGCAATTCAAAAAATAAACTTGGATCATTAAAAGAATAAACAAATATTTCTACAGAATTTGCGGCCGAACCTAAATCAGACAATAAACTATTATAAAAAGATCTACCTCCTATATTAAAAAACACATCAAAATCTATTAACTCCTCTAATGTTTTATGACTAAGAGGCTTAATTTTTTCCTCATTATAATTTACAGATTGTAAATTACTCAGATTAAACAAATTTGAATTAGAAGCTCCAACTCCGAGAGTAAACAACAAAGCTAAAATTAAAAAAGTTCTTAACATACCACTAAAATAAATGAATTTTGTTTTTTAAATTTTAACAAATCTTTTTGCAAAACAGAATTATTAAAATCTTCTTTAGAAATAATGATCATTTTAGGCTTTGATTTTAAAGCTCTTAAAAAATTCACTCCTAACTCAAATTCTTTGGATGGAGCAATAAAAGCAGTTTTATTAAATATCAAATGGTCTTTAAACACTGGTTTTAAAACATTAAATTCAGAAAAATCTAATAATGTTTGATCTAAATTAGAATCAAGACTAAATAAGTCATACAAAGCATTTACAGGTCTAGAAAAATTCAAAATCTGGTGTTTGTAATAGTTGCAAAATTTTAAATAACGCATTTTTTTACCATCAACTTGTACAAATAAATTCCTAAGAGATTTTAAATTAGAAAATTCCAAGACAATCTTATCAAAATTATTTGTTGTAGTTACTTTATTAATTTTACTTTGATCAATAATTAATTCGTAATTTTTAACAACAGAATTCGAGACCTTTAAATAATTTGAAAAAAACCGGATATTAGAAACTTTAGCCAGATTCCGTTTAGAATATTTTTTATAATCTCCAAAAAGCAGCTGAGACACAATTGCAGTTACAGGTAAAAACAAACCAATTTCTAAGGACAAATAAAGCATCTGAGATAAAATAACACCAAACACTACATACGAAGCAAAATTGAGCGATAAGACAGAAAAAATATTAACAAAGTAAATTTCTAAGATTGGAATCAGCATAATAAAACCAAGAATCAAATAAGCTAAAAAACTCTTAGCAGAAAAAAGTAAAGTATCGCGTATAGCTCTAAAACGAGAATCCAAATCAGATAAATATTTTAATCTCTCTAAGCAATAGTTTGATAAATCTCCTTGCAACAAATCTCTATTTGCAAAACCATAAAAAACTTCTGAAATCAAAATAGAACGCATTGTCTGATTTCGATTTACAAAACTTCTAGCAAAAAGACTTCCTAAAATAATCAGCACGCAATTCAAAGCAAAAACAGATAAAGCTAAAAAAATCAAACTTGGATATTGAGTAACTATTAAAATAGTAAAAACAAAAAATAAACTAATTAACTGGATAATATTCAGAACGAATTTTCTAACAGATAAACTCAACATATCTACTATGTTTAGAATTTTTGAGACAGAAGCATAGGCATTAAAATCAACATTGCTAAACAAACTTTCAAATAATTGTTTTCTTTTCTCTGATACACGCCCATAAATAAATGCATTCGTATGTTTGTTTACTAAAAAACTAAGCACAGAGAACAAAACAACAACTCCAAACACACTCAAAATTTTAGTAATACTGAAAGATTTTGTGATTAAATCTTCCGAGTTAAATAAATCATTAAACAAAAATGGCACAGAAAATTCCAAAACAGATAAACCCAACATTAAAATAGCAACAGTTAAAACTTTTTTATTCAAGGTAAAGTTAAGAAAATTAATTAATGCTTTAGAATTAAAAAATTGAGTATGCACATATGTTTTTGCATCTAAAAAATCCGAAATCAAGTTATCAAATTGAGGCTTTTTCATATTTATTTTTTATTGATTTTATTTTCATAATAAAGTTTCTGAAAACTTTTAATTTTTAAAGAATTCAATAACAAATTTAATTCGCTAGAGTTTTTAAAACCCAAATAACCAAATAAAAATCTATTTTGATATCTTTTTATTTCACGAGAAATTAATTTAATCTGCTCATTACAATTAACAAAACGGTAATCCAATAAAAATTTTTTCTGTAAATCCAACAATCCATTACGCTTTTTATAAATAGCATCTAGAGAACAAATTTTAGAATCTAAATCAGCATCTAAAACCTGAAGTTTAGAGGATACATTTGCCAAAAACTTTTTAACAGAAGAATCTCTCACCTTAATTTTACCATTACTATACCTATAAGCTAAGAATTCAAAATTATCTCGAAAAACATCAACATTTATCTCTAAATTCTTAGATTTTTGGAAAGAATTAATAAAATCAGTTACTTGTTTAGAGGAGTTATTCTGCTTAAAAACGCATACAAAATCATCACCAACACGCATATAATAATTTGAATGTTTTGCTAAATAATTATCAAAATCTAATAAAAAATAATTCAATAAATAGTTTGTAATAGCAGTACCAGTATGCATTCCATTTAATTTAGTATGCAACGACTCACCATCAAAAACCGATTTATTTAAAAAATATTTAAGATCTGATTTTTGTTTAGAATTAAATAATTCAGAGTTTTGAATAAGTTTTTGCAAAACAATTTTAGGAATCGAATCTGAAAAATTTTTAAAATCGCCAATTACAAAAAAATACTTTTTAGACTTATAAAAACTATTAATTTTTTTAGAAATCAAATAAAAGGGTCTATCTTCTAATCCATACACAAATTTTGAATGTACAGTTGGTAATGATTTTAAAACTCTATCAGCAAATAATCTATCATACATAGAATTAAGATATACCAAGCGAGTTTTATTAGAAGATTTAGGAATTTTTATTAATTTTAAAGGATTTAACACCGAAGGACCAAAAGATTTATAAAAATAAATTACATTTTTAAAACCATAAAACGAAAAATATCTATTTTTAAATCCATTTGTTAACAAAGATTTGGTAAAAAAATCAAAAAAGCTCGAACCTATTGATAAATCAACAGATTCATCAATTAATGAACAGGTATTGGTTTGTCTTGTAGTTTTATTTTTTTTATTTCTAGACATTAAGTCTTTCTTTTTAAAGTTCGAGCAAACTTATTCTAGCAAATTATAAAAGGATTAAAAACTACATGTCACCAGACTCAAAATCTAAAATAGCAGAATTTATACAGTACCTTTCCCCACTTGGCAAAGGTCCATCGTTAAAAACATGTCCTAAGTGCGCACCACAGTTTGAACACAGTACCTCTACGCGGCTCATACCATGGGAATAATCGGACTCGAGCCTAACGGCAGATTCATCTGAAACTTTACTAAATGCTGGCCACCCGCACCCAGAATCAAATTTATCTTGAGATACAAACAACTCTTGGCCACAAGCTTTGCAGTAATATATCCCCTCTTCGAAAAACTTATCATACTCCCCAGTAAATGGTGCTTCTGTTGCTTTATTGGCAGCAATATCAAAGGCTAGCGGATCTAGATGTTCAAAAAAATTATTCATAAAGCTTTATATTATTCAATTTTTATACTTAAGAGTCAGAGTTTAAACGATTTTTAAAATATTCAAAATCCATACCAAACACATTTGGAAATAAACATTTAAAATCTATAAAGTTCGCATCACAAGATTCAGAAATCGCTTGGTTGCTTGGTTTAACTGATAAATCTACAGGATTATCATCAGGAACAAATAAGTCATTACAAACTACTTTCTTGAAAGATTCGACAGCACCATTTTCTAAAAATTTGTTCACCACAATATTATCTGCCAACACATCAACTTGACCATTACAAAATGCAGAATCCTTGTAAATGTTGTAAAAACCATCAGGCAATCCATCTAACTCTGGAACAGATTTAGAAATTTCCTCCAAAGAGTATAAAATTACAGACTCTCCAGGGTTAATAACAAAATCAGAATCTAACTCCATTAACCAAAATGGTTCTACCAACTGACTTTCACCGTCTTGGGCAAGTTTTAAGTAGTCATAAAAGCTCTTAAATTCTGAATTTTCATCACTACAGCTACCATCATCGTTACGTGATTTACTTGTAAAAATACATTCATCTTCCTTATCTTTAATACCATCACCATCGATATCTCCACTAGACTCACTCAGTTGTTGTTCAGACAAATATTGCATATCGCCCACTTTATTTCTAAGACGGAAAAAATCTATCTGCGAGTTACAGGCTGTATAACACTCAGGATTTAGTGTTGGGTTTGGCAAGCTACTATCAGCATCCTTATTGGCAACACAAGTTTCTATAAAAGAAATATTTTGTTTTTCGGCAACAGGACAAAATAATTGACTCGCAGCACTACTTGCCCGAAAACCAGTATTAAAGGTATCTGCATCTGGAGACAATATTGGCAATCCAACCAATCTTGCAAAAGTTTTACCAGCTGGCAGAGAGTCTTTAGAAACTACCAAGTCTCGAAAGCCAAAATTCTTAATTACAACAGCATTTTCATATTCACGAAGCATTACGTATGCGTTTGGGGAGCGAAGATCTAAATCACGCATTGGCATCAAATAAGGTTGGGATAAAGCCTTTCCATAGTTGTAATTTAGTATAGCATTTAACCAAGTTTTTTCGATAAAAGTACTTTGATAAAACCCAAACAAATCTTGAATAGAATCTGGCACCAAGGACCCTAAAGTATGGTACCTATATGGAGCAGATAACAAAGGTGATACACGATGTTGGACCATTAACAAGTCTGCCAACGATTGCTCTAAAGAGTATGCATTTGGCTGAAATTGATAACCACCGGTATCTTGGTCTGCTCTTTGATTTGGTTTAACTTTATTCAAACTTGGCAATTCATTCCAAAACATAAAAAACTGATTAGCAATTATCATGTATCCATTTTGAGTTGCATAATGAGCACTCATGAGTTTCATCATTTGATAATATTCATCTGAACTTGAAAGTTTTAACAAATTTCCACGGTTCCATTTTTCATCCCAGAAGCCGGTCGCAAATAATTTAAAAAATCTCTCTGCCACCTCCGTTATATTTGTAGCAATCCGACCTACATTTTCATAAACTTGTTCATCTAATAACAGCATATCCATAACACTACTATGCCCAATAGAAGAAATATTTGGATTCCAATTATGTTCAGCCATATATGGTTTAGAATCTAAGTCAGCACTACACATTAAATTTTCGCGAACACCCACAGCAGTATCTACCCATTTTGTATTATATTCATACAACTGCTGCTCTAATAAAGCTGGGTCTGGAGTAGTGTTTTTGTCGGGAATTCCAATTGCATCATAATAAGAAGATTTAGAAAATCCAACTGATAAACCAAGCATCATAAAAAGTTCATTGCTATTTTCTACTGATAAATCCTCATTAAACCAATCTCTAAAAGCAGTTGTTAATTGCATTTTAGGAGTATAATCAGCAGTTTGATACGCCTGAAAAGGTGTATGATAGTCATCAGAAGAAATTGCATCCAAATTATAATCCTCTATTAAATTTTTAAGAGCTCCAGCTACAACCTCCGAAGACTTGTTCTTTAAAGGATCTACCACAAAACATGTCTGTCCACCGATTGCCAAATTTTGATCAACATCAAAATTACGAATATCAACAAGATCTTTAAACATAACCACATAAGGCTTTAGGCCATCAGTACATTGGTGACTTTCGACAAAATCACAATCAGCCAAGCCTCTAGGGCACAAACCAACTCCGGGTGTTTTTTGATCTAATTGCCAATCAAAGTTTTCAAAATTTCGATTCTTAAATAATAAATTCCAACCATTTTGTCCCTCTGGAACAAAGACTCTAGGGTCATATGAACCCTCAACCTGGGATCGTAAAAAAGCTCTCCCACAACCACGAACAAAAGCTCGTTTAGCAAAATTAGGATAAATAAAAGATGTATTAATAAACTTAACCATTTCTGAATCATAAACTTTTTCTTCGAAATATTTCACAGCTAGTTCTGCAAGCCCAGAATTTTTGGTAATTTGCTCTGCAAATAATGGTGTTTGATCAAATCCAAAATCTTCAAACCTCATACGTTGATTATCGGGAGCAGCAAATTTTGCAGAACTAAATTTATCAAATTCATATTCTAAATAATCATAATCAGCAGAATTTTGACCAAGTTTCTGAAAAAACGCTACATCCGAAGTAAATGGACGTTGAGAGCATCCAGCATTAACCATAAAAGCATTATTATTCTCTGAATCCGGAAAAACACTTAACTCAACCAATGGTGTACGAGTTAAATTTTGTATGTTTTTATGTTGATTCGCATTAATTCCAGAATCTGCGGTCAAAGCTTTTAATTCAGTTTGATAAATAACATCATTCGTATACAAAACTGGTAAAAATCCATTAAATTCTGGTAGAAAGTCGGCAACTTTTGGATCCAACTTAAGACCATTTTGAGATTTTACCTCTAAAGCCCAATCTTTTGGATTTTGGTCTGTATAAGAAAATTTAAAGCCTTTAGCGGTATTAAGCATCTCATAGTTTAAATAGTCATTCCACTGAGGTTTGGATGGATCTCTAAAAATCAAAGAACTTACATTACCAGAAACAAAACGCTTCCAACCAAAGTCATATTGCAAATCATCTAACCATTTTATAACACCAGGTGTAGCCCAAATAGCCTCAACTTGAGATTTTAAATCTGAATCAATTAAATTAAACAAGGCTAACTGATTGGAAAAAACATCAGTATTTCTGAGTTTTCCATCATTTTGAATCCTTTGATGAAGGGTTTTGTCATACATAACAGCATTAGATAGTAATGATTTTTCACTATGGTTTATCACAAATCTTACAGGATAATTATCGAATGGCCTTTGTTCTGAATCCTCAAAAAAACTTGTCTCTGGAGGAAACTGTGCTAAACACCCGTTAGGATCTATTACTCTATTCATCATCGCAGAAAAATCTAAATCATTACTATTATCACACACATCGCCTATTCCATCTAAATCAGTGTCTAGCTGATCATTATTGTTCACATCAGGACAATTATCCACAACCAGGTTTAAAACTTGAAATTCTGACAACAATGGAATATCACCAAACATCGCTCCATCATAATCTAAATCTAAACATCCATATTCGTTAACCACTCGGTTGTCCACAAATGGAGTTAACAAACAAATATCCAAAATAGTCTGACCATTAGAATCGACATCTACTTTATTATCGTTGTCGACATCGTTATCACAGGCATCTCCATGTGTATCACGATCGTAATTATTCTGCTGTGGATTAAAAACAGTAGGACAATTATCAACATCATCATTAAATCCATCTGAGTCGCTATCTACTAACACTACACCCTCTGGAACTTCTGGATCTTGAGGCTGATTATCATTTTGATTCGGTTGCTCAGGTTGCTCAAGTTGTTTTTCTTGAGTTTTAACCCAATAAAAATCTTTGAAAAGATTATTCGAAAACAGTACCTCTGTACTTGAAATAAGATTTGTTTGATAAACTTGTTCGATTTCAAGATTCGACTCTAAGGCATCATTAATATCCCCAGCTAGATAAACTAAATCATATGGTGAATATTGGATTTTACTTTGAAAATCAAAATCACTACACACAGATACATTTTGATTAAACATTACAAATACCGGAGTACCAGACTGAATTAAAGCATCCATAGAAAAAGATTCCTTGATGTTGGCAATCTCTGCAAAACCCGGACTTAACTTAAAATACTCCTCGGATGATGGATCTACCACAACATAGATAAATTTAAGTTTTGACAAATCATCTTTAGAAAAATCAATATTAGAAGCTAAAAACTCCGAAAAAACCTGTAACTTTTCATTTATCAGTAAAACCTTGTTTGTGGTATTGCGATCACACTCTTTACTTCCAATAAAATTCTTATATCTAAAATCAAAACTATCTGCAGTAAATTTAGTATTTAAACTTGCGGTTGCAAAATTTGGTATATCAATAGTAGGCGGTTGCTCTATTGAATTTATAGACAAAAGTGCAATCCCCAAAACACAAAATAACAAAACAATATATATCCTTATTTTTTTAATCATTTATATTTTTTAAATCTAACCATTATAGCATATCTATAACGGTCAAGCTACAATTCTTGCTTTATAATCTACTAAAATGTAAATTTTTACTAAAAAAACTCTAGACAAAATGCCAAAAAGACCCAGTGCTCAAGCTCACTTTATAAAACACCTAGCAGAATTCCAACCAAAATACATACGCAATCAAGTAAGTAGAATTTTCGATGTCACAGAAAATTATGGAATAACAAATAACCAGGGTATCACAACAAACATTTGGGGAGATACAGATTACCTACCAAATTCCACTAGTGTTCATACTGAATTAGCAAACTCAAATATTCAAAACATAAAAAAAATAATCAAACAAACTCGTTCGGAATTAATTATTACACCTAGTGGTAACTTTTTATTTCAAATTTTAGAAAAAATCGAAGACCAAATAATTTCTCATATAGATTTCAAATCATATAATGAAGTTACAATGGATGTACTTTATTATCCATCAAGTCCACATTTTAGCGTTTCTAGTTGCATAGACAAAGGGCACATGATCAATACAAACTTCGGTACCTTTTCTATAAGCTATATAGATCAAGTTCCAAAAAATGTTGGTAATAATAGCATACTAAGTCTAATTTCACATTTTAGACAAAACCAGATTACAGGCATTACCCTTGAACA
>CBFHYO010000065.1:0-64997 GCA_965660075.1 Patescibacteria group bacterium | reverse complement strand
CCAACTCAAGAGTTCTCTCTAGAAGCTGTAATTCCAGATGGTCTAATTAATCCAGAAGACCTAGAAAATACTTCTAGCGAAGATTTGAGTTCACAAATTAATTCACTTGTAAATTCATTAAACAACTCAGATGCCGATGCTGATGGTATTCCAGATGAGTTCGATAGCTATGTAAACGCTGGCAACCAAGCTCTAGAGTCAGCCCAAGATGCTGCCAGTGAGTTTTTCTGTGAAGGTGCCGGCTGTTTAATCACGCCAGTAAACAAAGCCTTTTTATCGCCACCTCTAAACCCAAATCCAATTTTTGGTTGGGGGTGTCCTAACCCATCAACAGTTGCAACATCTTTGGCGGCACTAAGTTGTGCAGCAGGAAGAATCTACTTTGTGCCAACACTTACTGGTGAATTCGCATCGGCAGTTTGTTTAGGGCCATATGTACCACCTCCAACACCAGGCTCACCATGTTGGTTTGCATCTTTATTTGATTTAGGTCCAGCCTGTGACGCTATTAATCAAGTTGTAATTGGCATACTCAATCGTGCTCAAGATATTGTTGCAAATGGAATCGAGTCAGCTACAGGGATTGGACTTGAGAGTACTGCAGACAAAAACATAACCCTGCCTGGTTTCCCAGGATTTGTTTCTAATTGGTTTGTAAATCAAGTTTCAGAAATTGTAAAAGCATTCGATGTACCAGATATAACAATTATCATTCCAGACTTTTCTCCTAATTCTGATTTTAGTATTTCAGATCCTATCAAAGGAGCCAAAGAAGAATTTGGTTACCTGATTTCTGGTCCCGAAGTAGATAAATTCAACCCATTTCCAAACTGTCCAGTTTTTCAAGCTAAAAAACAAGAATGTGGTGGCTACGAAACAGAGCAAGAATTTAATCAAGCCAAAAAATCTTTCTGGACCAAATTAAGCAAAAGACCAGAAGATCTACTCGCAGAGCTTTCTAAAATGCCAGCTATCAACCTAAATACAGTTCCAGTTAATTTTAATATTCCAGAGTTGCCTCCAAAAATTTTATTAAAATATCAAAAAGATATTTTACTTACCTTGCAGGCTAATATGATTTCTTTTCTGAATGCTTTATCACGGTGGGGTTGTTTGCCAGAAGCAGATATAGAAAAATTCAACCAGTTTGCAGAAAAAGTCCAAGAAGCAGAGTCTCTAAGAGACATACCTGTTAGTGGTTTAACTCAAGAGCAGCAACAAACAGTTGAATTTGGTAAAATATTTGGCTCACTGTTTACAACTTGGGATCAGACAGACATTCCAGGTGATCTTACTGACTTAGGAGTTGTATTCAGATACAACAAACGAGATTACTCAACCTTCAGAGATTATGTAGGGGCCATAGAACAAGCCTACAAAGGTTATTCATTTGCTGGAGGTACAACAAAGCTGATCGAAGACATGGTAAAAAACAAAGAACTAACCAATTTCCTAAAAATTGCCAATGAAAGAAAACTCAGACAAACTCCACCAGATCCAAATGCCCAGTCATGTATTCAGCTGAGTCTTGCATTTGAGGGGTTTGTTGGCAATCTTTCTGAAAACCTCGAAATCCTAAGAGCCTACAGAGATGTTCCAAAACAAATCTTCGAAATCGAAAACATTCTATATTTTTATTCAGATCAAGCTGCAAAATATCTCGATGTAGTTCTAGGCGAGTGGTTATCTTTTATAGATAAAAACACAGCTCAAATTCAATCATGGACAAGTGCTATCCAAACTGTCCAAAATTTAATCAGAGATTTTAATTTATTATTAGATATTTCTGCTAACTTTATTAGCCAATGTGATGATTGTCGAACAGATAGAAGTAATGCCGAATTACAACTTATTTTCAATCTACTTTTAGGAGCTCCAGAACTTCCAGTCCTACGATTTGATGTATTCCCGGATTTTGTTCTAGATTTAACAGACATCCAAGGAGGGTTAGAAATAGACATACCTGTACCAAAAATCACCAGACAAATTGTAGAGTTGCCAGAATTTAAACCAGTTATTATCTGGCCAGATGCACCAAGATTAGATTTTATTGCTTTTGTAGAGGGGATCGAAGTTCCACTAATTCCAGAGCCACCAAAACTAGAAATCGAGTTGCCTCCATTCCCACCCCTAAACACATTCTCTTTACCTGTGTTACCAAATCCACCAGATATTAGTCAGCTAGATTTAGATCTTGCTGGTAGACTCGAAGCACCAATGGAGTTTGTCCAAAATGTATTCGATCTAATGTGTATTATTAGAAAAGGTCTCACACCTATTCCAGAAAACAAATTGGGAGCATCTATCGAGTCAATTACAAATCGACCTCTTACACCAGTCTTACCAATAGATAAAGCATTCAAGATCACATATCCTGGGTATTCTGGAGAGTATGTCGAAAAATACAAAGTAACATTACAATCCAAACTTAATTTTGGTTTCGATAAGCTTGTCGATCTTGTGCAACAACCAGCAAGTAGCTGGAATCAGAATTTGCAAAACGTACTTCTGTTTTATCAAAACTTAGTAGACCAAGTAGAAGAAGATCTCTCACAAGAAATTCAAGTACTTTCGGGGTTAGAAGACCTGGGGGCTAAATTGCCACAAGATAAATCTTTAGTAGATGTAATAGCAGAGTTGCCACAAGAAATTGAAACTATCAATCAGTCACTTGATAAAATAGCCGAATATAAAAAAGTTAACACTCATCTAAAAGCACAAATAGAGCCTATTGATTTTGAGACACTTAACAAACTTGCAGCAGAAATTCCAAGTTCTCAAAAAATTGCTAACTATAAATATTTAGATCCTAAATCCAAACAAACCCTTGCTCAATTACAAGACTATTTACAAAACAATAAGATTCATGGCGATTACACACAAGTAGCACCAAAATTAATTGCAAGTCAAACTCCTCAAGTATCAAACAAAGTAATTTCTAAAAACGTTGTCACATCCATGCCAATTGCTTTCACTGAATATATTGATATAGATAGAGTAGATGAGATTCAACCAATCCAAGATCAGCAAACTGGTGTATACGTTACTGACAATCAAAACCAAGTCACAAACATTATTAAAAACTCAACACATACACAAGAAAAAATCAGAGTTACAATGGCCGATTTAGATTTAGACACAGATATCGATGTATTATATTCAGCAGGTAATGAGTTCTATATAAAAGAAAATTACTCAGAACTAACCTCGCGAATTTCAAGAGCAAAAAGACCTAGTGTTTTCCAATTTGAAAATGTTTTCCAAGAAAACAGCAAGTTAGATATGCAATCAAACGAGACTTCCTTTACATCCAATCACAATTCAGTCCAAATTCAATTGCCAGCAGAATTGGGTTCTAGTTCGGTAGTTGTAGAAATTTATAAAAATTCATTGCAAGCCAGAAACCCATACAAGAAAATTGTAGTTTCAAATCAAGTCGAATCCAATCAAAACGTGTCTTCTGCACGAATTAATCAAGTTCAGATTCTCCGTGATGATTTTGCTCAAATGCAAACAATTCAATCAACACCAAGTAGTATCAATATTCCATTAGACCTTGGTATTTACTCTTATGATGTGTTTATTGTAGATCAACTAACTACCAAAGCCTTTCAACGAAACATCAACTTTACAGTAGATATTTGTGCAGACAGAACACCTCCAACCATAACACTCACTCCACAAGTTCAAAAGTTAGTTTATAGAGCAACTCATAATTTCGATCTCTCAGAATCTTTCGATTCAGAAAGTGGTCTCAAAGATTTATTTGTAGATACTAATTTAGATGTTGATTCCGATAATGATGGCATTCGTGATAACGATAAAAATATTAATTTTAATATAAATTCACCAATAAAAGAATTTACCTTTGGACCATTTACAGAGTTTAACAATAAGTCATTCAAGGTTTACGCCAGTGATTTTGCTAATAACAAATCAGAATCTTTATTCAACTACCCAATCCAAACACCTAAGATAAATATTACAGAAGTAAACAAAACACATATTAAAGGTGTAATTTCTCCAGTTGCAGCAAACATGCCTCTTGAGATTGTTCAAAAGAAATCTGGTTCATCAGAAATATTTGCCGAAACATCAACCAATTCTGCTGGTGAATTTACCATTCTCATGTCCGAAGTGGCAAGTGACCAAAATCCAGATTTAAATCCAGAACAAATCGACCAACTAATTAATAATCCATTAGAAACTCCAATTATTATAAGTAATCCAGAGGTAGGGGAGCTATTCGATATTTCTCGGGCAAATGGGAATGTAATTAGTAAACATCCAAAAGCAAGTATCAAAGTTCGATCCAACTCTACAGATACAAATTCAAGTAACTATCAGTTGTTTTTCGAAGATGATTATCTAACTTCTATACATAAAACAGGGGATAATAATCTCTCTGTAAATCAATTAGAAGTTCTAGAGCAACTTGTATCTGCTACAAATCCTGTCAGCATTGTCGATATGGACAACAATGACCAAATCAATTTAGAATCAATCGGTTTTGAAAATCCAGCACTCAGAGGATCTGTATTTATAAAAGACGACAGTAATAATACAGTTGTATTTATTCTAAAACCAAATGGTTCCAATATTGTAAGTCACCCTCAGATAAAACTAGAATTGGAAAAAATTACAGATCTTAACCAAGATCAAAAAGTATTTATAAGTTATAAAAACAAAATAGTAGCAGCTTATCTAGTTAAAAGTAGTAGTCCAACTAGTCTTGTGAAACCTTTCTCAAGCTCAAACACCCAAGCACCAGTGGTTCAAACCCAGTCAAATCCAGACACAAACACCACAGAACAAGAAGTATTTACGCAAGATATTAGTGACATTCTGAATCAGTTTAAAAACAAGCATAATTTAACAGATGCCCAAATGGCTGAAATTTTAGCCATGTTGTCAGACCAATCAAAAGATGAGTTGGCAAACAAAACTCCGACTTTTGCAGATATTGATCCTAATTCAAAAGAAGCTCAAACGCTTAGGTATCTTCAAGAGAAAGGTATTATAGAAGGTTCAAAAGTTGGTGGTTTAAGATATTTCTTCCCAAATAAATTAATTACACGTGCGGAGTATGCAAAAATCATTCTTAAGGTACTTTGTATTTCGCCAAGACCAGAGAGTTATCTTCAGCCTTCTGTATTCGACGACATTGCTTTTGGAGAACTAATTCCATGGTTCTACGATGAAACCAAAGAAACATTCTTGCTAGGTCTCTTCGAAGGTTACAAAGGCGAAAGAAACACAAGCTCTTTATTAACTCCATTCAAGCCTCTTAATCCAATCAGCCAAATCGAGGCGGTCAAAGTTATTATGCAGGCCCTAGATTTATTGAACGTAATAGACACTTCAGATTTCAAAGAGGTCGAACCTTGGTACCAAAACTACCTTGATTACTCATTAAATCTTACGCCAATTCAAGTAGGTGACTTAAAACAAACATTCTTGCTAACCGAAACTGAATCTAAAAATCCTGATAAAAAATTAACTCGTATCGAATTTGCAGAAATTGCCAAAAGAACTCTAGATATCAGAAATTGTATTGCCGACAGGGAAGCGTTAAACCTTCCAACAGAAGATATTTTCGAACAATCTGCAGCAGATCAAATACAAGCAACTCAAGATTTACAAGCACAAAAACTACTACAAGATCCAAACAGAGTGGCACTGTTAGAATCCCTTGCTAATCAATTAGCAGATCTTATCAAACAAGCCCAAACTCCTACATCTACCACTCAAGACTCAGAAGCTCTAGATTCAACACAACTCAAACAACAATCTCAAGCCGAACAGTTAGAGGCACAAGCAGAATCAATCCAGTCGCAATTAGAGCAAATTTCTGCATCTGTAAAAATCGAAATAACAGATCAAGATAATACTCAATCTGTAGTTTCTATCAATCCAGAATCTAATATTTTAGAGGATATTGCTTGTGACCAGTGCCCGTGTCAGTATACAATTGAAAGTGAAGAATTTTTATCAGAATCAGATGTTTTCTTTGCAATTCTCAGAAACCCAGATAAAACACTAGTTCTCGATAAATCTAATGCGCTAACAATCACAAATGAATAAAAACTCCCTCCATATTGTTTCATTTTTGCTGGTTTTTACATGCCTGATTACATTTTTTGCAAACCCCCAAGCAAACTCAGAAGTTGCTACAAGCCAATCTCCACAAACACAAACACAACAACAAGTTGCAGATCAAATTAAGTGTGATCAATTAATTAGCACCCAGTTGCAAGCAAATCTAGATGGGTTTTATGAAAAAGTACAAGAGTTTTTAACTGCAGAACAACCAGTATCAACAAATTTGGTTGATTTACAATATCATTATCTAAACTACCGATCCAAAACAGAAGCCCTCAGATCTACCAAAATAGCCACCTACAGAGAAGAAGTTCAAAGCTTATACGACTTAGGAACCCTAAACACCTGTGATCAACTTATAACAGACGTAGTCACAGAAATGGAATTGGTACTAGCACGGGCAGTCGCCAAATCGACATCTAAAAAAAGTGCTTTGCCATTAGTTAGTAAATTTGACCAAATTAATATCAAACTAGAACAACTAGTAAATGATGTAAATTATATAGCAGACCAAATATCTGCGTTTAACTCGCGTGTGCCATGTTACATAGAAAGTTGTATACGATAGCTATTCTTTCGCTTTTTTTGATTCTACATCAAGGTTTTTTTGCGGCACAGGCAGAAACTACCGAACAGTATTGTGATCCATCAACAGATCGCAGTTTCGAGCACATTATCGCTTGTTATCATCTCAAAGTTAACGATATTACAAACAAGCAGTACGCAAATCTCAAAAAATTCAACCAGTCTATTAGTCCAAATAGAACTCCTAGTGATGCAAACTTGCCAAACATTTCATCCCAAAATCAAAAAGTGTTGATGGCACCAACACAGCATTATGAGCACTCAAACCAAACCGCTCGCGAGCAAGCTGTGAGTGAGTGTAAATTAGAAATCGAAACATTAACCAATATAAACCCACAATGTTTAATAACACTGAGTTTAGAACAGTTTTATAAGACAGATCAAGAAATCCAAACATTTATTCAAACACCTGCAAATCAATCTCAATCACTTGCTTTTCAGACTTATTGGAACAAGCACCGGAGTGATATTTTAGACATGCTTGAGTCCAATGTAACTCTCTACAATCAAGTTTTTATGAGCTACCCAATCCACGAAAACATAATTAAAATGCAGTCTCAGGCAGCTTTATTAAATGTTGAGCTTTCAAAATCTATAGAAATTCTAAAAAATATTCCTAACAAATTCGAAAATGCGTCTACTACAGAGTGTACCTAGCATACTTTTTGGTTTGTTGATTATATTTTTTACAAACCAAATAGCCAATGCTAACAATCAAATCACAGATCAGCTGATCTTTGACTACATAAACAAAGCACAAGAATCTAGAATTAAAGATGTTACCCAGGTAAATTTGGCAAGTCAAAACCCAAATGTATACCTTTCAATCAGTAAATTTTTTATGAGTGACGCAGAAAGACTGGTCTATCAAATGCTTTCGGATGAATTTACAATTTCTGAATCAGATGTAGTAGCAGTTGTTAAAAGTAATAGGCAAATTCCAAATTTAAACAACGACAATGTTCGAGCCAGATACGAGCAAGCATCAAAGGATTTAAAGACTGTTCAAAAAAATAAAATAGACACATTTGCCAAAGAAGCATTTATGAATAATTCAACCGAAGATTCATTTTTCGACCTGATTGTTGACTTGAACGTTCTGGAACAAGTTTTATTCAATTCTCAATCAGAAATATTGTTAGATGGAATGTCTAACACACAGAGTTTAACTGGTCTACCTGCAGGCTTCTCGAATGTCCCAACCCCAACTAACCCAACCCCTCAATCCCAAGAACAAGCCAATCCAAACCCTGGTCAAACAACCCCGCCAGATGATCAAGCCGAAACAGAACAAGACAGTCAAGATCGAACTCAGCCAACCACTCCAAGTGTAATTTCACAATCAGAAACTAGCAGCTGCGATGCAGATCCGGAACTCACCCAGCAGCTCGAAAATATTCAACCACCTCAAACCGATAGTTCCTCCGATTCAAATCCAACCGGGTCCCAAAATACAAACCCACAAGACAACCAACAATCCAATCAACAACCAAGCCCAGAACCCGATCCACAAGCCACAAATGAGCCTGTGAGTAGTCAAAATAACACCACCACACCTCTTGGATTTTCCGACTACCCAACCATGGAATTTGAGTGCGAAGAAGATCAAATGTTCTGCCTAAGCGTAGAAGAAGTAATGGGGCGCTTTGGATTGGTAATCCCCGCAGATCAAAATTGTTTAGCTTGCAAGGTTTCACAAATAAAAGCTGCCATGAATCAAATTTTAGCAGTAAACTTACTTCCTCAAAAAGTTACTGGAAATATTGGTGAGTTTCCATTTTGTAAAGAAGAACTTAAGAAAAGTTTAATTGTGTTTAATTTCAAAGTTCTCTCCAAACCCCTGCGTCCTACAGACCCAACCAGAGAAGTTAGAGAAGCCCAAATAACACAGTCTCTTCCAACACCTCCAAGGCAAGATATTATCAGTTCATCTACCCAAAATATTCTAGAAAGAGATATCGCAATAGAACAAGTTCAAGAAGCACTACAAGAAGCAAATCAACAATCAGCTGAGTTATCAGATCAAATTAGTGATTTAAAGTTTGGTTACAATGATATAATAGGCAGAATGGATACTTTCAACAGACACATGCAAAACCTACATACAGCAATTGCTTCTTTAAGAGAAGCGGCAACTCCATTATTAAACAAAAGTAAATGCGAATAAGAGTATCAAAAATTTTATTGGTAATAATGATTACTAACTTATTAAGTAGTCCGTTTGCATATGCACAAACTTCACCTGTCGTAAGGCAAGATAGCTTTGAACAAAGGTATGATACTTTTTTTACTGTACTCGAAGAAACTTTCGATGGCTCTGATTACTCCGAAACATTTCGGCAGAGTTTTTTTAATTTCCAAACTAACTACTCAGCCAACAATTGTAATTACGCACAAAGAATGGAGATTTTAAAGAAAAAAGATGCCATTTTAGATGATCTTATAGACAATATTAACTCCTATTCTGTAGACGATGCCAAAACCAGATTAAGTGTCTTTAAAAATCTCGATTTAGAACTAACAGTTCTTCGAAACTTAGATTTGCTTGAGCTGGTGCCACTCAACGATCCAAATTATTCTCGTGAACCCATGTACCTTGCCGCATTTGATATTCACAGACAGGATTTTAATGGAAATTATACAGAAATCAAAGCAGAGGTAGATCTAATTTTGGATAAATACGAAGAAAACTTCAATCAAAAAATTATAGATCCACAAGGTAATGTAACAACCACTGGTGTTTATTCTGAGTGTTCCAATAGGTTTAATAGAACTTATCAAGCTTGGAGCGAAACCCTTGATAAATTCGGAAAAGGCAATTCTCAGCAAATCGTAGCTCTAAACAAAGCCTTAAAAGAATTTATAAAATCCATTACCAGTTTTAGCGAAAATTTTCAAAAAAACCTAAAAAAAGTTTTCAAAGAAGAACTAGCATTCTTAGAGAAAAACTCAAACAAAGAAGATGGCTTCTTTAAGAATTTATGGAATGTCACAAAAGGTTCAGCAGCAGCAGTTGGCGGCGATTTTGTGAAAGTAGGTCAAGCTTTTTCGAAAGAGTATAACCGCTTAAAAACAAACCTAACCGCAGGATCTGATGAAAACCTAAAGAAATATATTCTTTCTAAAAGATCACTCACATCCGACCAAAATGCATTCAGAGACGCCTTGCAATCTGGTTTAAACCTAAATCAAATCGCACAATCTGTTGAATCTCTAAAGCAACAAGCTGAAACTGTAGCAAATCTAGAAATCGAATTCAAAAAATTGCAAATTCTCACAGATATTCACTCTGCATATGCTTTGCAGATTCAAGCTACATCTTCTATTTCCTCAAACTATATACAAGATTGTATACAAGCTGTTAAGGGTACTAGCCAGCAGCGCAGTCTCGACAAAATTTTCGAGCATGTATATACTAACCAATGTAAGTAACCATTTTTTCCATGCCAATGTCATTAGTAGTAATTATTGGAGTCATTCTTCTTTCTTCAATAAGACAAGTTCAAGAATACGAAAGAGGAGTGAAGTTTACAATCGGTAAATATTCCGAAACTGTAAATCCAGGCTGGCGATTAGTTCTACCAGTTTTCCAAGGAATGCAAAAGGTAGATATTCGAACCAAAGCTGTAGATGTTCCAGATCAAGAAGCAATCACCTTAGATAATATTTCAATCAGAATTAATGCTGTTATTTATTACAAAGTAAAAGATGCAGCTCGAGCTATTATCGAAGTAGAAAATTACTATTATGCAATCAGCCAGCTAGCCCAAACTACGATGCGAAATATCGTTGGTACTGTCGATTTAGACACTCTACTTAAATCTCGTGATGATATTGCCACAAATATTAGAAATATTGTCGAAAAAGCTTCAGATGAGTGGGGTATTTCGGTTGAAAGTGTAGAATTAAAAGATATTCGTCTGCCAGATGATCTAAAAAGAACAATGGCCAAAGAAGCAGAAGCAGAACGTGAAAAACGTGCAGTTTTGATTAAAGCTACAGCAGAAAAAGAATCAGCCCAAAACCTAAAAGAAGCAGCAGCCATGCTTGCAGAAAGTCCTGGTGCTTTGCATCTTCGAACTCTTCAGTCTATTAACGATCTTTCATCAGATCAGTCTAATACGACAATCTGGATGGTTCCAGTTGAAATCCTAAGGGGTATGGAGAAAATAGCTGATTCATTCAAAAAATAAAAATCTAAATTCACTCAGAAAGCACTCAAAAATAAAACCACTCTATCAACACAGAGTGGTTTTTTATTTACTTTTTACTCTATCTAGATTTCGAAGTTCGAAAGCCCATCAACACACTGAGCACCAAGCTCTCTAAGTGTAGTAATAATAGGCTGTGACAGAAGAAGTAGTAGTGGAGCCATTTCTAAATCTAGATAAAAAATCATTAAATTCAAAATAACTGTAGATAAAAACAAACCAAACAAACTACCAAGTTGCCTGTATTTATGTTCGAAATAGATTATTTGTGAAAAAATAATGTGCGAGAATATGGTGAAATTTCCTACAAAAATTATAGAAACAATCGGTTCCAATCCAAGACTAAGGAATAAAAAGGGAAGGCTTAATAAAAGTAAAATTAACTGAGAAGAAATATTTTTATAAGCCTTAAAAGACACACCACTAAAATTTTCTTTTTCTGCAAGTTTTGTTAAGTAAGCATCCAAGATTTGTGAAAAAGTAAGCCCAAAGCTAAATACCGCCACACCTAATAATAATGACTGAAATCCAATCAATTCAGTCTCGGTCTTTAAATTAAGTCCCAGCTTACTTAAAAACACTACAGAAAGTAAAATAATCAAGCTTCCAAATACACCACTAATTAATGTGGTTACAACTTGATTAACGCGAGTTAACATAGGCACTGCGTGCGCCCCATTCTCACTCACGTTTTGAGATTCAATCTCAGTCACATCGTCAGTGTTTACTTTCACATCGGGTTCTGTCTTGCTATCTAACTCTACTTCTGTTTGAGAATTAGTCACATCTGTTGCTTGTGTTTCTAGGTTCGAATTAGCCATATCTGGTAATTCTGTATTTTGATTTTCCATAATTAAAACTAAAATTTAATTTCATCCTTTTTAAAGTATGATAAAAAAAGGTAAATAACGGCCAGCGACAAATATACGTCGGCTAAGTTAAACACTGGCCAAAATCCAACGTTTATAAAGTCAACTACGTAACCTAAATATATCCTGTCGATAAGGTTACCAACTGTTCCACTAAGCATTAAAACCAAAAAAGATTCGTGACCAAAACTGTGTTTTTTAAAAATATAAACGCAGCTTAAAATAACAAAAAAAGAGAGTAGAATTACAAAGTTTTGAGGGATTGGCATCGAAAATGCAGAGCCAAAGTTTTTATATACTAATTCAGGAAAAAACTTAACAGCGGCGTATTTAGACAATTGATCCAAAATAACCAAGCAAGCTGTTAATATTTCAAGTGATTTGAGATTCATTTTGATTTTTATTACTTTTAAATAATACGCGAAAAATGTATACTTAGCAAAGATTAATCCCATCCATGAGAATCAAAAAATATGACAAATGGCTTCTAACAATCACTCTAGCATTACTTGTTTTTGGTATTGTTATGATGGCCAGTATTGGAGTGCCAAAGTCTATCGATTTAACTCGTCCAGATGGTGTGCGATTTCCAATTTGCGGACAAGATGGAGTTGATTGCTACTATGTTTTAAAAAAACATTTAACTCGTGTCATGATTTCACTTGGGTTTTTATATGCCGGGTTTAAAATCAATTACCAAATCTGGAAAAAATACGCAGTGTTTCTTTTTCTTGGCGCTGTGTCAGCTTTGATAGCTGTTCTTATTGCAGGTAGCCAATTTACCACTTTTGCAAAATCATGGATTGTAATTGCAAATAATTCCATTCAACCAGCAGAAATAGCTAAGTTATGTCTGATTTTCTATCTGGCGATTTGGTTTGAGAGAAAAGGTTCAGACATTCAAGATTTTCAAAAAGGTTTTATTTCATTCTCAATTCTTGCTGGGGCAATAATTTTACCTGTAGTTTTACAGCCAGATTTAGGATCTACAATGATATTCGCCTTTGTAGCAGTTGGAATGTACTATTTAGCAGGAGCTATATATAAGCACTTAGCAATTGGTGCCGTGGCAGTATTGTTTTTCTTATCTCTTTTAATACCAAACAGTAGTTATTTAAAACACAGGTTTAAAGCTTATATAAACCCATCTGATAATAATTGCCAGGTAGAGTCTCAGTCAGGAAATCGTAAAGATTATTGCTGGCAAACTCATCAGGCAAATATTGCTGTTGCATCTGGTGGCTTTTTTGGTAGGGGATTAACTAAAGGAGTTCAAAAGTCTTACTGGTTACCTCAAGCTTCTGATGATTTTATTTTTGCAGCATCTGCAGAAGAGCTTGGTTTTGTCCGAATTACGATGCTTGTTTTCTTGTATTTGTTTCTAGCTGTGCGTGGATTTTTAGTAGCCAAGTTTAGTCAAGATAGATTTGCCTTTTTCTTAGCGAGTGGGATTACAATTTGGTTAGTTTCACAGGCGTTTACAAATATAGCTGTAAATATTGGGTTACTGCCTGTAACTGGTATTACATTGCCATTTATTTCCTACGGAGGATCTTCACTTTTGGCAAGTTGTCTTGGAGTTGGTATTTTGCTAAACTTATCGCAGTATACAAGTTATAATTATGAAAGTAATCCTAGTAGGTGGCGGAACCGCAGGCCACGTAAATCCTAATTTTGCGATTTACGATCTGCTAAAAAAGCATTACAAAGATTCTCGAGTGGTTTTCATTACCTCCAAGAGTAGTTTCGAGAAGTCTCTTTTTCAGGACAAAAACGTGAAAGTGTATTATATTGCTTCAGGTAAATTAAGGCGTTATTTCGACATTCAAAATTTTACAGATCCCTTTAAAATTCTCCTTGGGGTTTTTCAATCAATCAAAATCATTTGGAGGTTTAAACCAGATGTTATTTTTGCCAAAGGGGGATTCACTTCGGTTCCAGTAGCTATAGCAGCATTTGTGTTACGAAAAAAACTTATATTACACGAATCAGATTCGTCACTTGGTTTAGCCAATAAAATCTGCTCTCTTTTTACAAAACATGTTTGGTATTCGAGTGATAGATTTATTTCTCCAAAACCAAACTTTAAAAAAGTCAAAACTCCTCACTCTCAATCATTGTCCTCTGGTGTTTCTAGTCAAGTTCCTGGTATACAAAATATAGATAGCCAAAAACAAACCCTATTAATCATGGGTGGTAGCTCTGGTGCCAAGGTGCTCAATGAATTCGTACAACAAAACCTACAAAAACTCACAGATTCCTACAACGTGATTCATATTACCGGAAAAATAAATTCCATTTTAGAAAACAAAAACAAAATTAAAAATTACCTACAATTTGAATATGTAAATAACTTAGCAGATATTTATGCTGCAACCGACCTTGTCTTATCCAGAGCAGGAGCTATTTCATTGTCTGAGTATGAATTTTTAGGTCTCAACGCGCTATTGGTTCCATTGCCAATAGATCAAAGCCGAGGTGACCAAATCGAAAACGCCAAGATATTTGCAGACAAAAAACTTGGAATGATTCTAGAAGAAAAAGACCTAAATCTAGAAAACTGCTTAAAAAAACTTAAACAAATTCAAAGCCTTAGATCACACACCCCACACCAAGCTAATTTGTTAAACAAAGTTTTTCTTACTCATTTGGAGACTGTTGTAAAAAATCAGTAGAATTAATAGCCGCAAGCAAGGCAAATAAGTAAGCAAACCCTGCATCTTCCAGGGGGTGCAACACGTTAAGTGGAATAAGCAAAGCGATCAAAAAGTACCCAATCATCTTTGGCGATTTTTTATAAACTTCAACTCCAAAGCCAATAAAAAGACCCAGGCCAATAATTCCAAGGTTGTTTAAAACTTGTAAAATCCAGCTCTCAGGAATAAAAGTCTCACTTCCAAATCTGCTTCCAGGGCCACTAAAATTAACACCCTGCCCAATAAATGGAGAAGCCAAGAAGTTCTCAATTCCAGTTTTTAAAGCTGCCAGATGTTCCATGTTTGATTCTGGTCGAAAACCAAAAACTAGTCCGATCAAAACCACTAAAGCTGCAGTAATTACCACCCAGTGTTGTTTGTAAAACTTTGTGCTTAATAAGTTTGCACCAAATCTATATAAAGTTAATAGTGCGATTAATGCGAGAACTCCAGATCTAGAAAAGCTTAGGAGAATATTTAAAAGGGCCACGATATACACAAGTTTTCGATTTTTAAAGTTGATTAATTTAGCAATAACTATCGCAAACAAGCTTGTAAGTGCATAAACATTTGGACCAGATAAAAACCCTTGTGCACGACATAGATTTAAATTTTCGATTTTTTGGCAAAATGCAGTTGCATCTAATTTAATAAAAGTCGACCAGTCCATTCTGTATCCCAGTTTAGTGAGTAGTTCAATATCTATTATATAGATAGCTAAGTAGCTAAGACTTGTTATTAAAAAGCCCCATAAAAACGTTTTATTTAAGCGTTTAACCTGTCTTGCTTGCAGTTTAAAGGTTTTACTTATTAAATAAATACCCACAAAACTTATTTCGTATTTTAAGCCGTATATAAAACTACTTAGACTCGAATCTGACCAGCTATAGCTTAATAAGGCCCAGGCAATAAAGGCAGTAGCACAGCTTTTATATTCAATTTTTCCAAATCTTGTAGCAAAAGCAAAAAGTATCAAGAAGACTACTTCTTTCAAAAATTTTATTTCTTCAATCCCTATCGCAAAGCCAATGTTAGCTATTAAAGTGGATGCTATTAGAATACTGATAAAAAACTGTAGTGCTTTACGCATATTAAAAAGGTTGTAAAATAAATGATAAACTTGCATTTTTCTGATTTATAATATACAATCACCAAGAACTTTATCAAGGCAATGTCTGCCCTATGTTTTAATCTTACATTTTCAGAAGCGATTAAGATTAGCGTAGTAACAAGTTTAAAGGAGCTCTTCCCATTATAAAAAGAAAAAAACATTATAGTCGTAGGCAAAAGAGTAAAATTTTACCAATTTTATCTCATATTCAAGCAAGTTATGTGAGATTTATTCGTGCTAATTTTGTGAAATCTAAGTATTCACCAAAATCTAATTATAAATCTACACTTAAGCATCTTTCTCGAAAACATATTATTGCCAATCCAGAACATACAATACTTAAAAGAACCACTGCAGTTTGCTCAATTTTGTTGATTCTAAGTTCTATAACTCCAGCAGAACCATTAATTGCCAGTAATTTTGACTTAGATGGATCTTACAATCCGTATCTTACACAAGAAGATATTGCCTATAATCAATCACAAATTATTGCCACACAAGAAGGATTTTTAGTAAAAAACAATCCGTTCGATCTAACTCAATCAGACGAAAGAATTCAATTTCAAATTCATACTGTCAAACAGAACGAAGCTCTTAAAGACATAGCAAAAGCCTATGGTTTATCAGTAGATACTATTGTTGCCGAAAACTCAATTGTAAACATAGACGATGTTCAGCCAGGCGACGAACTTTCAATTCCACCAATCGATGGTCTAACACACACTGTAGCCAAGCGTGAAACTCTTTCATCCATTGCTAACAAGTACAAAGTAGATTTTTATGAAATCGAAAAATACAACGTAGTAAACACAAAAGCATTATCTGTAGGTACGCAGTTGTTTATTCCTGGTGCAACTCGTGTAACCAAAAGAATATCTGTAGATAACACTATTCAGCCAACCCCAACATCTGCCAAAGTAGCAAATTTAGCAACCGATATCGATGCCTCTGTGCTACCAAATCTTCCGGAACCTAAAACTTCTCCAGATGAAATCAACCAAGCACAAATGCCATCACAGCTAAAAATTGATTCAATCCAAAACTTCACTATTCAACCATTAAGTCCAATCAACACAAATAAGGTAGTCTCTGAGGTACTTTCTAAACGTGCCCCAGCATCGAGTGGGCAGTGGGGAAGACCAACTCTTGGTGCAGTAACCCAAGGTTATAGTCGTTCTCACTACGCTCTAGATATAGCGGATACTTCAAAACCACCAATCTGGGCAGCAGCTGATGGAGTTGTTGAAATCGCCAAATATGGATGGAACGGAGGATATGGTAATTATGTGATTATCAACCACAAAAACGGTTACAAAACTCTCTACGCCCACAACGAAACACTTTACGTAAAACCAGGCGATATGGTCGCTAAAGGCCAACCAATTGCAAGAATGGGTCGAACCGGTCGTGTACGTGGTGCTACAGGTATTCACTTGCACTATGAATGTCACAAAGGCGGTGTTAGAATAAATCCATACAAATGTATGCCTTAACCTCTCACTCATGAGTATTCTACAAGCTTTACTACTTGGTATCCTACAAGGTATTACCGAGTTTTTTCCCATATCATCATCGGGCCACCTAGTGCTGGCCGAAACACTTTTTGGCTTTGTACCAGCAGAACTTCTAGCTTTCAATGTAACAATCCACTTTGCCACTCTAATTGCAGTTGTGTGGTACTTTAAATCAGACCTAATCAGCCTTGTAAAAGGCATGTTCTCACGCCAAAAAACAAGCCTACAGCTGTTTTTAGCATTAGTCATAGCAACGATACCCGCAGTCATTGCAGGCGTGCTCTACGGTGAATTTTTCGAGTCTATTCACAATCCACAAACAGTAGCCTACCTCATGCTCGCTACAGGTGTTTATTTTCTTGCATCCGAAAAACTCGCACCCAAAATCAAACACAAACTTGAGTACCCAAGCCCTGTTTACGCACTATTAGTCGGACTCTCACAAGTCTTCGCTATGCTTCCCGGCATATCTCGCTCTGGTACAACCTTAGCAACAAGTATGCTTACTGGCCAAAGTAGAGAGATTTCTGCTAAGTTTTCATTTTTAATCGCCATCCCTGCCATTCTTGGGGCCCTGGTCTACACACTTTTATTTAAATCCGAAGGCTTTACCGCGGTCCCACTAGCATCACTCACAACAGGCTTTTTATCTGCACTAATAGCCGGCTATATTTCAATCCGATTTCTCATGCAGCTATACAAAAAGCACTCATTGAGTGCCTTTGCATATTATTTATTTGGACTAGCAACGTTATTGCTTATATAAAAACCACTACCGAGACAGTAGTGGTTGAAAGTTATTATAAAACCCAAAACTAAGCGTCCTTTTTCTTAAAGAATTCCTTATGACTTAGGTTGTATCGACCTTCACGATCTTTTTCAAGCAGGCGTACTTTAATAGTATCTCCTACAGTTACAAAGTCAGCAAGGTTTTCAATTCTTTCAGGTGCAAATTTAGATACATGAACTAAACCAGAACGACCAGGTGCAAACTCTACAAATGCGCCATAGGCTTCTACTCTTTCTACTTTTGCTTCAAAAATTTCACCAGCTTCTGGTTCAAAAGCAATAAGCATAATTTGTGCCTCTGCTTTTTGGAAAGCTTCACGGTCTGGAGCTGTAATAACAACAGAACCATCTTGTTCAATAGAAATTTCTGTTTCAGTTTCGGCAGTAATTCTTTGGATAGTTTCACCACCCTTACCAATAACATCACGAATATAATCAGGATTAATTTTGATTGTTTCGATAATCGGAGCATATTCAGACAATTGTTCACGCGGAGCAGAAATAACATCCATCATCGCAGACATAATTGTGTCTAAACCTTCTTTAGCTTGATTTAGAGCTTCTTTTAGTAAGTTCATATCTAAACCTTTAAGTTTGATATCCATTTGCAGTGCAGTAATACCAGTATCTGTTGCAGTTACTTTAAAGTCCATATCTCCACAGCCGTCTTCCATCCCTTGAATATCAGAAAGAATTCTGTAACCGTTTTTATTAGTTACAAGACCCATAGCAATCCCAGAAACAGGTTTTTTAATTGGCACACCTGCATCCATAAGACTCAAAGTAGAACCACAAACAGAAGCCATAGAAGACGAACCATTACAAGTCATTACGTCACTCACTACACGTACAGTGTATCCAAATTCTTCTTCAGATGGTAATACAGCAAGTAAAGCACGTTCGGCTAAGTTACCATGACCAATTTCACGTCGTGATGTTCCACGAAGTGGTTTTACATCTCCTACAGAGTAAGGAGGGAAGTTATAATGGTGCATGTAACGTCTTTCGCCATCTTCTTGCATAGTTTCAACTAATAATTTAGATGATGGTCCAGCCAATGTTACAGTCGATAGAACTTGTGTTTCTCCACGTTGGAATAAACCAGTACCATGTACACGAGGTAGAACACCTACGTTTACTCGTAAGTCACGAACTTTTTTAGCGTCACGACCATCGATACGAATATCGTTATCGATAATGTTTTGTCGCATTGCTTTTTCTAAGTGTTTTTGGAAAACATCATGAATTAATCCAAAAGAAATATCGTGTTCTTCTATTTCAGAAGCAAGTCTTTCTTGAAGTAGCGTAATTTGTTCTTTGATTTGTTTCTTGAGTTCTTTTTTAGTTAAACCACGAATAGCAAGAATTGCATCGTAATCAACTTTAGATTCCACAATACTTACAAGGTTTTCATCTGGTAAATTTAGAGTTGGTTCTTTTTTCTCGATATCAATTTTTGCAGCCAGTTCTAATTGAGCAGCACATAGTTTTTGAATTGCCTCAAAAGCCATTTCTAAAGCCTCTAACATTTTATCGAAAGGTACTTCGTCTGCTCGAGATTCTACCATTGTAATTGCATTTGCAGTACCAGCAACCACTAAGTCTAGTGCAGAATTTTCTAATTGGTCTAAAGTTGGGTTAACAACTAGTTCACCATCTATTAACCCCATTCTTACACCTGCAGCAGGACCATCAAATGGCATACCAGAAAGTACTAATGCAAGCGATGCAGCTGTAATACCCATAGCCGACATTTCGTGTGTTTTGTCGTAAGCTAATGGCGAAATAATTAGTTGAACATCGTTCACCATTCCTTTTGGAAATAGGGGACGGATAGGTCTGTCAATAATTCTCGAATTTAAAATTGCTTGGTCAGAAGGTCTACCTTCTCTTTTATTTACTTTTGAGTGTTTTAATTTCCCAGCAGCAGAATATCTTTCTTGAAAATCTACCATAAGTGGAAAAAATCCAGCATCTGCACGGGCATCACCCATTCCAGCAGTTGCAAGTAAAATTGTGTCGCCACATGCGACAGTTGCATTACCGTCTGCTTGGTAGGCGTAGTCATTTGTTCGCATCACGAACTCTTTCCCAAAAACCTCTACTCTGATTTCTTGGGCTTCTCTGAAATATGTCATATTTTATTTTTTTATAATTTCTTCTGTAATAGTATATTTATTTCTAAAAAAAAAGAAACCCTCACAATTCGTGAGGGCTAATTTTTTAGCTTTTCAAAGTTAATTCTTCTGTAAGCTTTTTATAAGCTTCTTCGTTATTAAACTTAAGGTAGTTTAGATGTCTTCTTCTTTTAGCAACTAAACCTAACAATCCACGTCTAGAATCTTTGTCTTTAGGATGTTGTTTTAAATGGTCTGATAACTCTACAATTCTTTGAGTTAAAATAGCAACTTGTACAACAGATGAACCAGTGTCATTTGAATGAGTTCCGTATTTACCCATTATAACTTTTTTCTTTTGGCCGTTCATATTTAATATTCATTATTAAAAGCGTAACCAATCTAGCATATAACCCAAATTTTGGCAATAGAAAAACTTTTAAATTATTAAATCCAATCTTTATATTTAAAATATCCAAGCATAGAACCAAGGATTGTAAGCATGAAAAACACAATCCACATAACTGAATTCTCCGAATTCTGAAGTGGCAAGGCGACATTCATCCCATAAAAACCAGTCACAAAAGTTAGCGGCAACATTACAACCGAGAACACAGTTAATACCTTAATAACATTGTTTGTATTGTGAAAAATAATCGACTCATTTGTTTGATGCAAACTTTCGACCAGTTCATATAAGTTTTCCAGAGTCGCAAAAATCTTTTCGATTTTATCTACCACATTATCAAAATAGACTTCTAGATCATCATCTCGATTAGAGAATGTCATGTGTTCTAACTGAGCAATGATAGTTCTTTGTGGTAAAATAATTCTTCTAAAATTGATAATGTCTTTTTTTAATAGCAAGATATCTTTTAGCATATCGCGATTGTTTTCTGTTTGAAAAACTTCCTTTTCAATTTTATTAACTTCACGAGATAAATCATCAACTATCTTAAACAAATCCTCAAACATTTGGTTCAGAATTTTGTATAAAAGATACCCAGGTCCACTAGCCATATAATCATTAGCAACAATGTCGTTGTTTTGAGCAGAATCAAAAATGTCATTCAAAAAACCATGGTCTTCATGCAAGCAAATCAAAAAATCGTTTGAAATAAAAATATCAATCTCCTTGTAGACAATTCTTTTAGTTTTTTTATGCAAAGTAGGCAGATGCAAAATCAAGAAAGTATAATCATCATATCGATCTATTTTCGCCCTTTGGTTTTCTGTAAGGCAGTCTTCTAGATCTAAATGGTGAAATTTATACTCTTTTTCAAGTAAATTAATATCATCTGTTGATGGGTTTGGAATATTAACCCATTTGATATTATGACCGTTGATAGTTTGCATTTCTGTTTTCATGCTCTTAGTATAGCATAAAAATCCGCTTGTGACAATTTCAAATCAACAATACACCTGTTATATTAAACCTAAATTTGAGAATTTTCATGAATTATAAAAAGCTAATATCGCAAGCTTGGGACTTTACCCTCTCAAACAAAAAGCTAGTCACATACTACGCTTTCTGGCCAGCAATATTTGCAACAGCATCGACCATGCTAGTCCTTATTTTTCAGTCTACAAGTGTTCTAACCAAAGCCGGACGAGCAGACATTCACTTATATGAAGATTTAATAGGTTTTGTTAAAAACACTTTTCAAACAAATCCAGATTTGTTTTGGATTTTAATGGGCGGAGGATTGGTTGTGTTTGTCTTAGAGTTATTTCTACCAATTTTCTGCGAAGGTGCATCTATTCAAATTATTGCCAAAAAGTACAATCAGGAACCAGTTAAACTCTCATCTGGTATCAAATATGGATGGTTGAATTTTGTTAAACTTACAGAGTATCACGGTGTTTTGTTTGCTTTTTCTTCTTTCACTATCCTAAGAGTTGCAGGTTATATTTATATTTATCTTACCCCAGATGCACTCAAACTTTTTGCGCCATTTTTAATACTTTTATTTCTGATTGGTTTGATATTTAGTTTTTTGTTTACCTATGCAGAAAATTACATTGTTATAGATGGGGAAGATGTATTTACCAGTCTTAAAAAATCTTCAAGCCTAGTGCTTGAAAACCTTAAAGAAACTGTACTAATCCTTTTCTTACTAGCACTTATAGGTCTTCGAATTTTGCTCAACCTTGTTATTGTGGTCCTGATTCCAATTCTATTTAGCTATATTGTAACTGCTCTAACAGCTTTAAATTTAATGCAATACAAGCTAGCGCTAATTTATATAATAACCGCATTGTTTTTGTATTTTATTGGAAAGCTTGGAGGAGCTCTTCGTATTTTCACGCAGGCAGTTTGGACCTTCACATTCTTAGAACTCAACGACCGCAACTAAAAATGGCTTATTCTAGATTTGCGAAAGTTTTTTGGATTAAAGCTGAATAAACGAATTGTGTTCAGACGTATTTTTGTGCCCATTAAAAAAAAGCCCCGTTTCTGGTGAGAGAGGAGGCATATGAGAATCACGAGATGCTCAAATAAAGAGACGTGAGTTTTTGGAGTAAAGCTAGACAAACGAATTGTGTTCAGACATAGTCTTTAAAACAAACTTAATTAAAAAAAAGCCCCGTTTCTGGTGAGAGAGGAGGCAAGGGAGAATCACGAGATGCTTGAAAGAGTATCGAGTGTTTTCGGACCGAAGCCGACGAACGAACTGGTGTCCCCATCAGGAATCGAACCTGAATCTAAAGCTTAGGAGGCTTTCGTTCTATCCATTGAACTATGAGGACGTTTATCCGCTAATTTAAATAGAAATAAACTTGTATTCTATTTGAGAATCCAAAGCGTCTGGATCAATTTTGATAACAGTTTTTTCTTCAATTTCAGATTCTAATTTACCAATTTCCTTACGTATTTTTTCAAATATAGAAACTCCACTTTCATCAACGTGTGAATTATTTGCTGCTAATACAACAATTTTTGGTTCTATTTCTTCAATTATTTCTAAACTTTGTTTACTACTAAGGTTTGAATTTAAAATTAAAACTTCTACTATTGAAAGTTCTTCAAACAATTTTTTGTTACTTGGGATAGTATCAATAGACCCAATGTAAGCTGTATTTACACCGTCTATTTCCATAGTTACAATTCGAACTTCTTGTTTGTTTTGATCTTCTGTAGCAATCGATTTAACCAAAACATTTTTTGCTTCGTATTCTCCAGGCCAGTCGAATTTTAAAATGTCACTTTTCGCAATATCGAATTTATCTGTAGTTGTAATAGCTATATCAGCTTTATTAGCTTTTAATTCATCCATGCTTGGATCCAAAAGAATGTTCACCTCTTTTGTTTTGATATTAAGAGTATCAGCGTTTAAAAATTTAATTTCCATAGTTTCTTTTTACATGCCATCACTCTAGCAAAAAACTACATTTGAATAAAGCTTTTTTTGAGTCTACAATTAGTTCAGCTATTAATAAACTATCAAAATGTCAGAAATTTCAAAAGTTCAAGCCCTGCAAGTTTTAGATTCGAGAGGGAATCCAACGATTCAGGTTTTTATGTATTCATCTAGTGGCCATATGGAGTCATCAATTGTCCCATCTGGCGCATCTACAGGCACACGCGAAGCTGTAGAGCTTAGAGATAATGATCCAACTATTTATCATGGTAAATCTGTCACAAAAGCCATTAAAAACATAGAGCAAACCATTGTACCCAAAATCCTCAATTTTAAACTTGGTCAACAGCGAGAATTTGATGAAATCTTAAAGCAGTTAGATGGTACACCAAACAAGTCCAAACTTGGTGCTAATGCTATTTTAGCTTGTTCTATGGCTTATGCAAAACTATCTGCCAGTTCTCAAAACTTGGCATTGTTTGAATATTTTGACATAGATGCACAAAATTTTATGATGCCTATTCCAATGATGAATTTAATCAATGGAGGAGCTCATGCTGATTCAGGATTGAGTATCCAAGAATTCATGATTATGCCTTTGGGTCTGCAAACTACAGCTGAACAAATTCGAGTTGGCTCGGAAATTTTTCACACGCTTAAAAAGCTACTTAAAAATGCAGGTTATAAAGTTTCTGTCGGAGACGAGGGGGGATTTGCACCCAACCTTGAAAGTAACGAGCATGCTTTGGATTTTTTGGTTCAAGCAATCAATGAGTCTGGGTATACACCAGGTGTCGATGTTTATATTTGTTTAGATGTAGCTGCATCAGAGTTTTATAGTGATGGTGTTTATAAAATGATGGTAGACAATCAAATGCAAGAGTTTTCCTCGTCTCAACTGGTTGATTACTTTGCAAAAATGTGTGAGGACTACCCAATATTTTCTATCGAAGATCCTATGGATGAATCAGATACTCAAGGTTGGATAGAGTTTATGCAAAAACTTGGAGATAAAATCCAGGTTGTAGGGGATGACTACCTGGTTACAAATCCAGATTTAATTGTAGATGCAATCGAAAATAATTCATGTAACGCAGTGCTAATCAAACCAAACCAAATAGGCACAATTACAGAAACAGTAGATGCTATTAATGTAGCAAAAAACAACGCCTGGAACACAGTTGTTTCTCATAGATCTGGAGATTCAGAAGATAGTCTTATTGCAGATTTAGCAGTCGGAATGCAGACAGGTCAAATAAAAACAGGTTCGCTCTGTAGATCAGAACGAACTTGTAAATACAATCGATTACTCAGAATCGAGCAACTACTCAACTCTTAAGTATTTAAATTTATGATCTAAGCTAATCTTTCGATTAGCTTTTTTTCATTCACATGTTCTTGCTCACCCGAGAACATATCTTTTAAAACATATTCTCCATTTGCAATTTCTTGTGGACCAGCAAGCAAAACAAAACCAATACCTTTTCGATCAGCATATTTTAATTGTTTCTTTAGTTTATCTTCATCAGGATACACCTCTGCTGCAATACCATTTTCATGTAAAGTTTTTTGCAATTGCAAGCTCTTTAAATAAGTTCCTTCACCATAAACAGAAATTAATACTTTAGTTTTGGTTGAAGACTCATCAAAGTATCCTTGAGCCTCTAGTCCATCATAAAGTCTATCTATTCCAATAGACAAGCCAAATCCACTAAATTGCTGTCTGGTAAATAAAGAGCATAGATCATCGTATCTGCCACCAGCCCCAATCGAACCCGCAACTTCATCAACAGTTACTTCTAAAACAACACCAGTATAATAATCTAATCCGCGCACGATACTAAAATCGAATTCTATAAACTCTGACAATCCTAGGTTGTCCAATGTTTCTATTATTTTTTCTAGTCTTAGAGTGTTAACACCATGAATTTTTTGCAATTGTGATAATTGATTACCATGAACATCAATAGCATCGATAAGTTTCAAAGCTTTGTCCTTAGAAACACCAATTTTCTTAAACTCCTCGAAAGTATTTTCCAGCCCTATTTTATGCACTCTATCTATAACACCAATTACTTGATATTTATGCCCATGGTCAATTCCAATGGCTTCTAGTAATCCATCCACAAGCACACGATCATTAAGTCTCACCTTAAAATCTTTAAGTCCGCAAGCTTTGTAGGCATTTATCATCATCGCAATTAATTCAATTTCTGAGTGCAAGGTGTTTGCTCCAATCACATCTGCATCGAATTGATATAATTGTCTATATCGATTTTTCTGATTTTTATCTGCACGAAAAACAGGTCCAAACTGATATCTCTTAAACGGTGAAGCAAGTTTACTAAAATTTTGAGCATAGTATCTTGTAAAACTCACAGTATGGTCATATTTCATACAAACCCCACGACCACCATGGTCCTCAAAGTTATAAGTTAGTTTTTCTGCCTCTCCACCCATTTTTCCAAACAATATCTCGGAATATTCAAGAATAGGAGTTTCGATTTCATCAAAGCCATATTTTTCATATACAGATCTAATAGTTTCAATTATTTGGGTTCTACGCATAGATTCTTTGGGACCAAAGTCTCGAAAGCCTTTGAGTAGTCTTGGTTGGATGAGATTCATAACTTAACATTTAATTTTCTTTATTTTAAGATCAAAAACTACTTTAATCAACCAAAAACAACATATTGACATAACAAGAAAAGTTTTCTAAAATCAAAACAAGTTAACTGTCAGTAATTTGAAAAAAATTTCACCTTCACAATTAAGAGAAGCCCAGTATAGAAACCTAGAAGCTGGTAGGTACATGCTACCAGATGACTCAACAACTATAATTGGAGATGCAATTAAAGTTGTTCATCAGCCAAACTATTTTTTGTATGGGAAGTTTATAAGACTTGCATCTCCGATGGATTTAACACGTTTCAAACCTGCAACTTTACCCTCACTTACAACAGACACAGTTCGAGAAATGCAACTGAAATCAGGTGACAATTTATTTTGCGAAGTGGTACAAACCACAGAAACAATCTCTAATATTGTAACTAGAGTTAAAGCGCGGTATGAGGAAATACTAATGCTTGCCGCTATTTCATTATGCGAGATTGAATATGCCTGCTTGCCAATTGATGATGAGATTTTTGCAGTGAACCCTGTTTTTAACGATATTTTTGAAGATTTTACAAAATCAATCAACTCTAATTCAGATGACGTTTTACAAAATCTAGAGCATTTCTTGATTGAGTTACACGATATGACAGTTGTTAAAGATCCAGAAATTGAAAAAGTTGCCAAATTATTCTTATCTATATTTCACAATTTAATACTAAATTTTTTCATTAGTTTTGCGCCAGTATTTGAATTAGATTGGGATTTTCGAGATATTCAATATAGATCTAAGTATGCAAATTTATCTCCAAAGGCATTTGTCACAACTATCTTTTTTGATTTAGAAAAGTCCTATTTGAACTTTTTTACTAGAAAGTTTAGGGATTCTTCCTTAGAATTTGTTGATCCAAATGAAAAAACATATATTCCATCTAACTTAATTAAACTATTTGATGACATAGAACCACTCTCTATAAATAAAGAGTTACTTGCAACAATAGAGTCAACTTTTATAGAGCTAGCCACCTTGATTGTATTCAAGCATGTGCTTTTACCCAGAGTCAACCATGATACATATTCAACTTTAGCAAGGGATATTAAGGTGCATTATAGCGTAAGTGCTTTTACTCAAATTCGAGACTTACTGACTATTGAAACTAGCTTGTCTTCGGCTGAGTTAACCAAATTACATACCGATATTCTGACAAATCCAAGAGTAATACCTAAAAAGCCTAAAAAGAAAAAAAGATTTATCAACCCGAGTAAAAAAACTAAAGCTGAATCCACTCCGATACCTTCTTATCAAAATCCAAACAAACTGAACATGGTTAGGTTAGAACCTAAGGTTTCTGCGGGTGAGTTTATTCGACTACAAAGTGCTTATTTACTTATTACTTCCAAAATCAAGGGTCAATTAATGCATCTAGATACTCTAAACAACTTATATGAAAGTATAGAAGATTGTTTAGATAATCAGTCTCAAATATCTAGTCCAGAGGTTTTAGATTGGTATCAAAAGTCTTTAGAAGAAAGCAAAGCAGATCAAGTACCCGAATTTATTCCAGATACTCTAACTACTGAGTTTACCGATCTTTTCGAAGGTTTTGATTCAGAGTCTATTACACAAAAAAATAAAAAGTTTGCAGAAGAATTGATCAACCAACAATCAATTGAATTTAACTCAATTGAGTTCAAAATTAACCATGTTGTATCAGAGATAAATTCTAAATTACAAACATTAGAAATTGTAATCCGAAGATTATTCAAAGGTACCTTAGATCGCCCAGCCGATAGCGATTCGCTCCCACCTGTAGAGATTTTCGAGGTTCAAGAAAGTCAAGACATAGAATATATCAAATCAGCTTTTAATGGAGAAAACCCAACTTTTGTTAATATCCGACAAGTAACAAAGATGGCAAAATTACTTGGAATGGAGCTTAGAACCCGTAACAGTGGGTCGGGCCATTTAGATTTATGCATAGGAGATTTAAGCATTCCATTTGCAATGAGCTCCCTTGGTAAATTACCTGTCAAAAAATTTATAACTGATTTGTATCGTACTCACAATATGTCTAAAGAAGATCTTCACAAAGCAGTTACAGAGTATCTAAAATAAAAAATCCCTAGACTAATCTAGGGTTTTTGAATCTATTTGGTTGCGGAGGGTGGATTCGAACCACCGACCTTCAGGTTATGAGCCTGACGAGCTGCCACTGCTCTACTCCGCGATTTGTAAAACTACTTTACACCAACTTTTGGCTTTCGTCAAAAGTTTTTTAATTTTCAGCAAATTTAGAAAACAAATCGGTAGATTTAATCAAATTCATTGGTGAAAATTTATCTATTAGTTCATGTGTTTGTAAATATACGCTGCTGCCAAAATAAGTAGTCATTACAACAGTTATAACAAATAACCAAGTAAGCACTTTAGTCGAAAGCAATCTAACCAATAACACTCCTGCACAAGCCATAGTCAAAGCAAAAAAAATCAAAAAACCTAAAGTGCTTAAAATTAAATTCATTGCAGACACATTTTACATTCAGAAACGACTTTCTTGTGACTTGAATACAACGCATATAAACACATACAAATAGCCAGCATCTGAAAAACACCATGATTCAAAGAGATAAAATTAAACAAGCCTCCAATACCAAGGCTAGCTAATATCGGAAGGGTGCACGCAGCACAGAAGCTTGTCAAAAAGGCTAATATCGTACCAATCACCCCAGATTTTGAAACAAATCTTTTGCGAACACCAGAAAATTCAACCATATTCACAATACTCAGGGCGATAACCACAGACAAGATGAGATTTATAAATATATTACCAGTAGTTAAGTACGCACCAACAACACACGCCATATTATTAGAGCCTGGTAAGCTTGTAAGCATCCAAGTTGTAAGACTAAAAAACAAAAGAAACATCCCAGAAAAAACTGAGATGTTTCGTAAAGAGAAGTAATGCATTATTCCATTTCTGCTAATTTTTTATCAATCACTTGCTTAAATGCCTCAAAAGCTTGTGCGCCAACAATTTTTTCTCCATTAATAAAGAATGTTGGAGTAGAATTAACGCCATAACTTTGAGCATCTGCCATGTCTGCCTGTACTTCACTCAGCATGTCACCATTACGAACACATTCTGCAAAGTCAGCTCCTAGTCCATTTTCTGCACCAAATGCAATTACACCCTCTGTATCAGCGCCAGGGTTGCTAAAAATATAGTCATGCACCTTATAAAAGTCTGCATCACTTTTTTCTCCAGCACACTCAGCACTTGCTGCTAAATTCTGACTTTTTTCTCCTTTAAAAGCAAAATCACGATAAACTAACTTTACCATTCCCGAATCAATGTATTCAGATTTAATTTGTGGAAGAGTCTCAGTAAAGTGTCTAGCACAAAACGGGCAACTATAATCAGAAAATTCTACAATAGTAATTGGAGCATTAGGATCTCCAAGCACAGAGTCATTTTCTACTGAAACCTCAGATACAACAGCAGCTACAGAGTCATCTTGATTTGAGTTCTGAAGTACCATGCTCACAGAAAGAGCAATCGCCAACAATGTCAATGCAACAAATGCACCAATAGCAACCAACACACCATCTGGCTTTTTAGCAGTAGTTTTTGTTTTAGTTGGAGACTTTTTTAGAGGAGCTTTTGCCTCAGATGATTTTTTTACCACTTTTTTTGTAGTTGTTTTTTTGTCTTTAGAATCTTTTGTTGCCACAGAGCAGGGGATTAATGTTAATTATCTACATTTTAAATCCCAACTAAAAATTGAGCAAATGTTTTTATTCTTTAATGGTTGCAGACCCAAGCACCATTTGATCTAAATAAAAAACTGCAAACTGACCAGGCGAAATTCCTTGATCTGCTGAGTCTATTTCTATCTTGTAACCATTTTCCAATTGTTCAATTTTACAGCCATACATTTTTGGACCATGCCGAAGTTTAACTTTAATATTTGGATTCATAAACCAGTTGTCATTTATAAAATTCCCGCTCTCTACACAAAACAATTTTCGGCTTTCGGATAGTAATTCATAGTTTTTAGATACATAGACGATGTTTTTTTCGATATCCTTAGAAACCACATACCAAGGTCCTCCAGACAAACCCAGGCCCTTGCGTTGACCACGAGTGTGATAATAGAAACCTTTGTGCTCACCAACTTTTTCTCCAGATTCAAACTCAACAATGTCTCCAGTCTTATCTCCTAAATAATGATTAATAAATTCATTAAATTTAAGTTTTCCCAGAAAACAAATCCCTTGTGAATCTTTTCGATCTTTGTTCGGTAGGTTGAGTTTTTCTGCCTCCGTTCGAACTTGAGGCTTGCTCAAGTGACCAATTGGAAATAAAATTTTTGGTAAAAGTTCAAAGGGAACCTGAGACAAAAAATAAGTTTGATCTTTAATAGGGTCCACCGCTTGCTTTAAACACTTTTCACCTGCAAACTCACCAGTCTGAGCATAGTGTCCAGAAGCCACATAGTCGAATCCTTCGGGTAAGGTTTCCAGAAAAAAACCAAATTTAATATGATTATTGCACATAACGTCTGGATTTGGGGTGAGGCCCTTTTTTACTGAATCAATAGTGTAGCCAACAACTCTTTCGAAGTATTCTTTTTGCATTGGTAATATATGCAAAGGTACATCTAGTTGTTTGCAGACCTGTTCTAAATACTCCACATCTTGGGCCCAAGGGCAATCTCCCAGAAATCTCAATTCGTCTTCGAGCCAAATTTTCAGATAAAATGCCTCAACAATATACCCCTGCTGTTTCAGCAAACCCATAGCTACAGAGCTATCAACTCCACCCGATGCCAATAGAGCAACTTTTTTGGCCATTTGAATTTAGTATAATTATTTTGTTCACACTCTAATATAAAACAGTTTTACTCTCAAGTGAAAGTGATTTTACACCTAAATATCCAAGGTCGAAACAAATAAGCCACTAGCCAAGACGAGAATTTGGTAGAAACAAAAAAAACTCACCATGTAGATGAGAAAGTGGAGCAGGTGTGTGGAATCAAAACCCACATCAATGGCTAGGTAAGGTCGAAACAAATAAGCCAGTAGCCAAGACGAGAATTTGGTAGAAACAAAAAAAACTCACCATGTAGATGAGAAAGTGGAGCGGGTGATGGGAATCGAACCCACCTCTTCGGCTTGGAAGGCCGACATAATAAGCCACTATACGACACCCGCAATTGATTTGTGTTACCATTCTAATCAACCAGTCTAAAAAGTCAAATTTATTTTTTAAATTGTTTTGGATCAATTTCAAAACTCTCCCCACGACTAGGAACAAAACTCTCAACTTCTGGATGTGTTTCAGAAAGAATCTTAGAGAATGTTTCCGCTTGAGTTTCTTCTCCATGCACAATGAATGCCTTTTTAAGGTCTTTAATATTTGAAACAAAAGTCATTAAGTCAGATCTATCAGCATGCCCACTAAATGCATCTACAACAACAATTTCAGCTTTCACAGGGAATATCTCTCCATGTATTCTCACAGCCTTATCTCCATCAACAAGTTTACGTCCAAGTGTATTTTCAGCTTGAAAACCAACAATCAAAACCAAATTATTTGGATCTGTTATGTTATTTTTTAAATGATGCACAACCCGTCCAAATTCACACATACCAGACGCAGATACAATTACAAAGGGTCCATGTTTGTGATTTAACGATTTTGATTCTTCTACACTTCGAGTGTATTTAAGCATACCAAAACCAAAAGGATTTGAGTTGTCACTGCAGAATTCATCGTAAACTTCTTTGTCAAAACATTCTGGATGAGCTCGAAAAACATCTGTAACATCAGTTGCCAAAGGTGAATCTACAAAAATTGGAATCTGCGGTATCCGACCTTGTTTGATTAGTAAATGTAGATAGTAAACTACTTCTTGAGTTCTCTCGAGCGCAAACGCTGGAATAATGATTTTACCACCTCGTTTAATTGCTTTGTTTAAAACTTCTTCAAGATAGACATCTACATCATCAATAAACTTATGAAATCTATTCCCATAAGTTGACTCTGTAATCAATATATCTGTGGAATCAACCAATTGGGGATCGCGCAGAATAGGTAAGCCTTTTCGACCAAGATCACCAGTGAATGTAAGTCTATATTCCACTCCATCTTCTATAATGTCTAATACTGTAATTGAGGATCCAAGAATATGTCCCGCATCTAAAAATGTAACGCGAACACCTTCACAAATTTGATAACCCATATTGTATGGTACGGTTAGCATTTGATTCAGAGTTGGGATTACATCTTCAGTAGTATAAAGTGGTTCGACAACCTCTTTTTTGTGCTTAAGAAGCCAAGCCACATCGTTTTCTTGAATGATTGCAGAGTCTTGCAGCATAAATGTACATAACTCTCGAGTTGCAGAAGTTGTGATAATAGGTCCACCAAAGCCCTTTTTTACAAGCAAAGGCAGTAGTCCACTATGATCCATGTGAGCATGTGAAAGAATCACATAATCTACTGTCTTAGATTCAAACATTAAATCCTTATTTTTAGCGGCGGACTTGTCTCTATGACCCTGGAAAATACCACAATCCAAGAGTATCTTCTTGCCGTTAATTGTTAGTAAATGTTTAGAACCAGTAACCTCTCGGGCGGCTCCATAAAAAGAGAGTTTCATATCTGAAAATTATAGTATTTGTGATTCTATTGAAGGAATAATTATCTGTTCAATAAATTCATAGTTTTTATCAATATCCATTTCTATCAGTACAAAAATATTATCAGCTTTGATTAAATAAAATTTAGTAGCCAAGGCAACATCTGCGACTACAAAAACCTCATCTACATTTTCTATTTCTAGACTCTCTGGTTGTAAATTTTCAAAAAAGTCGGTCACATTAGAGGACTCTGCTACAAATTCCTTAACAGATAACCTGTCTTGATTGTTAAAAAAGCTTAAATTCAATAGTTTATCTTCGATACTATTAAGATCCACAGAACTCAAACTCACACTTTGAGCTGTAATATTGACAGGGTAATCAAACTTTAAAAAAGAATTTTTAAATTCTTGCGGAGACAAATCTGGTGTTTTAATTTTCTCAGAATTCAAAGCTACAACCTCCATAGGCATTGCTTCTTGACTAGCAACTTCTAGCGGTGCCGGCTCTACAGGCGGTCCAAAATTAAATGCAGGCATACTAGGAGGACCAGAAGTTATGGCAGGACTAGTTTGTTCTTGTTCTGAACTTTCTTCTTGTTCGAGTTGATCCTCACCCCCTAAATCCAAATCATCTAATTCGGATACGTCCAAAGAATCTAATTCTGTAGTATCAAAATCTAAGCTATTTAAATCACTATCCTGAGTCTCAGAAGTGGTATCTTCTGTTAAACTTTTCGTATCAGTTGATTGGTCATCAGCCTGTGTTTGATCACTAGGACCAAAATCAAAAGCAGGCATACTAGGAGGACCAGAAGATGCTCCAGGGCCTTGATTAGATGAGTTGCCAGAACCCAAAAACATATCGATGAGTTGCTCCTGATAGTAAACACCACCAGAAACAAAAGCAAGAACGATAAGTAGAGGGATAAGTTTTTTCATAATCCTATTTTAACAAATTTTGTTAAAATCTAAAAGATTATTGTTTAATTTTTAAAAACTTATTTATCCAAATCATAACTTCTGAACGTGTAACAAGCCTATTTGGATAAAAATATTTTTCTTTAGAATCTAGAACCCCAAGCGAGTAGGCTGCGTCTATATATTTGCTATAATTTGAGCCAATTGTATCTAGGAAAAATAAACCGGTTAAACTCATCGGTTGTTGTTTTGAATATAAATAATAGTAAAGCAAAAATACAGCCTGCTGTTTAGTAAGATTTTTATTCGAATCAGCTAAGTCTATTTGAACCAATGCTTTATTAAAAACCAATTGCTTAAAATCAGATGCAGTAACTAAGTCATTTGAGTAAAAATCCAGGTCGCTAACATTCAAAATTTTACCAGAATTAGAATCTATTCCAGCAGATGGAAGTGTGGTAGATAAGACCGGGTCTCCAAAAAATTGTTTTTTAGGGTTCAAAATAGGGTTTGATCCTGCATTCACACACACCCCCATGTTTTTAACGTGAGAAACTTTCAAGTTGCACTCCAAACCAATGTCACATGTTTTGTTTATCGCACTTCCACAAGCTTGGTTTAAACCAGCGTATAAAGTGGGTTTTTCTATAATTTCAAATGGAATTTGTTGTCCAGGGGCAAAGTTGCTCAATAAACCTTGCACGTAATATTTTCCAGGTTTAAATATTTTAGCATCTAAAGTAAACCTAAAAATAACACTTTGTTTTGGTGCTAAATAAACAAAATTTTCGTAGTAGTTGTTGCATAAAACTTCGGATCTATTAAGTGGGTATACTTGGTTAAAGTTATTATCAAACATTCTAAAACTAGAGTGGCAACGATCGTTAAGTTTCAACAAACGAGTCTCCAAAGATCTGTTTGTGTATTTCAAAGCAAACTTAATCTGATCATCACTATAAAAAAATGGCTGTTGAATAGTAGTATCAAAAACATAACTGCCAAAACCTGAAATAATCAGATTTACAATTGTTATAACAATAAGCAGAAAAGATTTACGCATAAATATATTTATGGAGATTACCATACTCAAACCATGCTGTTGTGTCAACCAAAGTTGTTGATTTTTGCGTGCACCTGCTGCAATTTTCTGTTGGTCAAGTGAGTATAAATTTGAGTTGTTGTAATCGAGCTATGACCCAGTAATTCTTGAACTCCTCGCAAATCAGCTCCGTTATCAAGCAAGTAGGTAGCAAAACTATGCCGCAAAGTATGCGGTGTAACCTTTTTACTAATTCCAGCTTTTAAAGATTGTTTTCTTATCATTTCTTGAATTGAATAAGCCGATAGTCTCATATCCTTGTTCTCAGCTGCTCTATGGCTTATAAACAAAGCAGGATCATTGTCAGTTCGTAAATTTAAATATTTATGAATTGCCTCAAGTGCACGTGGAGAAAAAAACACAATCCGAGACTTACGACCTTTACCAGTAATTGTTACACTTTCCATGTCGTTATCAAATTGTTTTCGATTCAAGCTTCGAAGCTCCGAAACACGCAAGCCCGTTGCAAAAAGCACTTCGCAAATTGCTTTGTTTCGAAGACCAATATCTGAGTCTACATCAAAACTTGAGAGTAGTTTCTGAATTTCCTTTGGTTCTAAAAAATCTACTACTCGTTTAGGAGTTGCCATTAATTCAATTTTTTCTGCTGACATACATTCTATATCCACTTTTGCTAAGTATTTTAACAATGCTCGAACAGCAATCATGTGATAATTCTGAGTTTTTTTCGAAAGCATTTGCATTAATGGCTCAAATTTAGTTCTGTTTAAATATAATCTATAACTTTGCATTTTATCATAATCAATAGAGGTAATATCCACATCACCAAAAAATCCTACAAATCTTTTTAAATAGTGTTGGTAGTTTTCTATAGTTTTAGCCGATTTGTTTTTTTCAACTTCTAAATAAATTAGAAATTTATGAATGCATGTATTAAGTTTCATAATAGGGGAATAGACAAGTTCTTTTTATATTCTACCGTTGTCTTGAATAATTTTAAATATTAAAATCAATTTGCTTAAATAAAAATTTTTATGCAATGTCCAAAATGCAGTAGCCTTGATACAAAAGTTATCGACTCAAGAGACTACGATGAAAAAACCGCTATAAGACGACGTCGAAGTTGCGAAAATTGTAACTACAGATTTAATACTTTTGAACGTTACGAGACACCATCTTTCATGGTAGAAAAAAGAGAAAACTGCCTAGAGCCTTACAATAGACAAAAAGTTGAAAGAGGTATCTTACGAGCACTTCAAAAACGTCCTGTTGAATCTGAACAAGTAGCAAATCTAATTAAACTTTTAGAGCACAAGTGGCTATCTCACGGCAAAAAAATCAGCTCCAAGATAATCGGCCAAGATATTATGGACAGTCTATTGGAGCTTGATCAGGTTGCCTACATTAGATTTGCATCAGTCTATAAAGACTTCGATGATATCGATTCGTTTAAAAGTGAATTAGCACGCTTAGATAATAAAAGCTCTTAATTTTTTACAATTTCGTTATAAACAGATTCGAATACCCCTTTGTCAAAAGCACCAGGAATAATTTTTTCTGGTGTTGGATTTTCAACGCATTTAGCCAACCCAATTGCTGCATTAACCAAAAGCTCTTCACTAATTTGTGAATTCGAATCCATAGCACCCTTTACAATCCCAGGAAAAGCCAAAACATTATTTACCTGATTTGGATAATCAGCCCGACCAGTTCCAATTATAAAAGCACCATATTCCAATGCTTTCTCTGGCATGATTTCTGGAACAGGATTCGCCAAAGCAAAAATGATAGGTTTTGAATTCATTGATTCAATATGTTTTTTTGTTAGTAAATCACGCACACTTACACCTATAAAAACATCGGCATTTTGAAGGGCTAAGTCTAAATCACCAGATATGTTTTCTGGGTTTGAAAATTCTAAAGCCTCAATTTTATATTTGTTTAAATCATTTCTGTCAGAACTTAAGATGCCTCGAGAATCCAAAATAATGATGTTTTTAAATCCATATTTGTCTAATAGTTTAGCAGTAGCTAATCCAGCAGCACCAGCACCATTGATTACAATTTTAATATCTTCTTTAGTTTTATTTACCAGTGGTAAACTATTTATAAGACCTGCCAAAGTAACCACAGCAGTTCCATGTTGATCATCATGAAAAACAGGGATGGATAGTTCTTTTTTGAGAGTTCTCTCTATTTCAAAACATTCTGGAGCTTTGATGTCTTCTAGTTGAATCGCTCCAAAACTTGGCTCAATTTGTTTAGCAAGTTTAATAACTTCTTCTGCTGATTGAGTTCTTACACACATTGGAATAGCAGATAATCCAGCAAAGTGTTCAAAGATCACACTTTTACCTTCCATAACTGGAATAGCTGCCTCTGGTCCAATATTTCCATATCCCAGAACAGCAGTCCCATCGCACAAAATTGCAACAGACTTGCTTCTCCAAGTGTATTTAAATGAAAGCTTTGGATCTCGCGCAATTTCTTCAACTGCATAAGCCATGCCAGGGGTATATACCATTTTTAAATCCTCATGATCTTTAAATTCATGAGTAGGAGTGATTTTAATTTTACCATTAAGTTCCGAATGAAACTTTAAAGATTGTTCTTGCATAATGTTTTAGTTATTTGGTGGCGGGTAGTTAGGTGCAGTTATGTTTGGTGCCTCTACAGGTCCTTTAAATTTTGGAGGAGTCATAGTTGATTCATCAAAAGACGTCAAAAAAGCTCCAAATATCCACCAGGTCATTAATAATATTGCAAGTATTCTAATAAACATTATTCGCTCAAGTCAACCTTTTCAGATCTCAAAATTTGGTCAACAAGTTCAGCAAAGTCATCCAATTCGTAGTTACCAACCAAAATTTGATTGTTAATAAAGAAAGTTGGTGCACCAATAACACCTAGTTCACCAGATTCCTGAAAATGGTTTCGAACAATCTGTTCAGTCTGAGGATTCTCAAAACAGTCTACAAATTCATTATAATTTACAAGTTTACGAGCATAAGTTTTGAATCTGCTTCTAACCTGCGCCTCAGAAGATCCAGTCCAGTTGTTTTGATCGTTAAACGTGGTTCTTAAACCAGGTAAGAATGCATCTTGTTGATAGAAGCATTCTAAAGCTGTAGCGGCTAGAAAGTCGTTACCACCAGTGTTGTAATATTTAATTGCAATGAGCATTTTGTCACCAAATTTCGCAGCTAAATCCTCGAGTATAGGCAACGCTTCGCTTGATTGTACAGAACTAGGACTCATATACACTATAATTTTTATTGAACTATCTATACTAGAGTTTTCAGTAATTATTTTAGAGTCAACTAACTCCGGACCTTCTAGAACTCGATTTGGAGTGGTTTGCAACTGAAACACATCTTTATTTTGTGTAAAAAAATCTACTTTTTTCTCAAAGTCATATAATTCACGTACCGTTTGATCAAACAAGAAAACCGGTAGTAAATTCAAGTCGTATTCTTCGGCAAGATGTTTGCCTTTTCGAGAATCAAAATGAATCAATTCTGGTTCAAACAGGGGAGTGATCGACGATTTAATTTGATCAAGATTTTGATTTATATCACATTCAGGCCTCTTGCAATTTTCATCATAAATTGCCTGAACTCGAACAAGCGGGTGATTGTAAACTACAAAAGTTTGATTACCTTTTTCAAAAATTTGAGGTTCTTTACTTGTAACATCTATTTGCATTTCCGATTCTAACCTCTCTAGATATTGTTGGTATACAAAATTAATTGTGAATATAAGTAAACAAAAACCTAGAAAGTTGGCCAGGATCTTATAAAACTTATCTTTGCTGGCGTTAGAAAAATGCTTTTTAGTAGGTTGGTTTGCCTTTTTAGCAAGAATTAGCATGCGAACAAGCTCAGTCTTAGATTGAGTAACATTCGCAGAAATCCCATGTCGTTCTAGTTGTTTTACAAGTTTTCTTTTGTCGTACGATTTAAATTTTGATTCAAAATCCATAATAAAATTTATATGAATATTTTAACTCAATAAAAAGATATTCAAATTAATTCAACTTGTCGTAAAGTTTATTGTTTTTTAATTAAACCTTTGATCGGGTTGTAATTGTCTAAATTATCTTTGCCAATAAGTTTTTCCAATTCAGACACAAGATCCTCGAGCATAACACTAGACTGTGTACCTTTAGACATTTCACGAATTATTGCTTTACCTTCTCGAACTTCCGTGAGTCCCATAAGAACCATGTATGGCACTTTAAAACTTTCAGCCATAGCAATTTGTTCTTTCATAGAAGATTTACCAATCGCACCCACAGCTTTGATACCTGCATCATGCATTAGTGCCAGCTGTAATAAACATTTCTTTTTTGCTTCTTTCCCAAGTTGAGCCACAAACACATGTAGATCATCTTTAGATGGAGCGATAACCTTGTTAATTTTCATTTGAGCAATAGTTCTTTCAACACCAGCAATGTAATTTACAGCAGGAGTTGGAGTGCCAGATAATCTTTCAATTAGGTTGTCATAGCGACCACCTCCACCTACAGCCTTTTTGCGACCCCGGTTTTTTTCCCAGAACTCAAACATTACTCCAGAGTAATAAGGTAGTTTTCTAAACATTCTATGATTGACTTTAAAAGGAACAGATAGCTCTTCTAAGTATTCACATAAATCAGTAAAGTATTCTTTTGATTCTTTATCTAAGTAGTTTTCAATAGATGGTGCCATTTGGCAGAGAATTTCCAAATCTTCATCTTCAATTAAGAATAGTTGAATTGGATCTTTTTCAATAAATCTATGGTATTCACTTGGCACGGATCTTTGTTTTTCTTTGAAAAATTCTTTTAAATCTGCAATAAAGGCTTCTTTGATTTCATTGTTTCCAAAAGTATTCACATTCAATTCTAGTCTATCGTCTATGCCAAGATCTTTATGGATTGAATGTGCAAGATAAATAACCTGAGCATCCAAAGCTGCATCTGATTGACCAATCACTTCAAGTCCAAACTGGTGAAAATGTCTGTAGTAACCAGGTCCAACATGAGAAAAACGAGCTTGTTGTTCGATATAGTACAAAGATATTGGTTGAGGTAAGTCCTTAAGCCCTTTTTCAACATAAGCCCTAGCAATACCAATTGTATTACCTGATCTTACTGTTAGATCTGTTCCGTCTGGATCACGAAGAGAATACATTCTTTTTTCAATTCTATCTGCATCTTCTGCTAAAGCTAGCTTTAATACGTCTGTTCGTTCTAGCATTGGAGTTGATATTCTTCTAAAACCAGCTTGTCTTCCTCTGTGCCTGATTACCTTTTTTAAATACGTAAAATAATCATGGTCTTTCGGTAACATGTCCGACATTCCCACTGGCGCCTTAATTTCTCTTGTGTCCATTAATAAAATAACTTAAAAAACTGAAAGCATTATAAGTCAATAATTCACAAAAAGCAACCTGATGCTATTTACTAAACCTCCAAAGACTCACCAGGGTTTTTCCATTCAGCTTTAGGAACAAAAAATGCAGCAGAAGCGATCATTGCAGCATTATCTGTGCAAAAACTAAAATCTAAAGGTCTTCGGAATGTTATATTCGAAGGTTTGCGATTTGAAATCTGTTCCCGCAAATCAAGGTTTGCAGACACCCCGCCAACCAAGTGAATTTCTAGAGCTTTTTTTTCTATTGCACATTCTACCAGTTTTCGAGAAAGATTATTATTTATTGTCCATTGGAAGCTAGCAGCAACATCATCTCGAAATTCATTAAGTGGTGCTGTTTTAGATAATTCTTGAATAAGATATTTAACATTAGTTTTCAATCCAGAGAAGCTAAAGTTCAACTTTTGAGTGGGCAAAGGGTACGGTAGTTTGTATTTTTTTGGATCACCATTGGTTGCCGCTCTAGAGATTTCCGGACCTCCTGGGTATTTCATTCCTAGCATTTTAGCTACTTTATCGTAGGCTTCTCCCGCAGCGTCATCTAGGGTTGAGCCAAGCAGTTCAATTTCTGTAGGACTCTGCATGAAATATAGTTCGTTATGCCCTCCAGAAACAGACAAAACCACAACTGGATACTCAAAATCATCCTCATTATTGAGCATGCAAGAAAGCACATGACCAAGCTTGTGATTTACCGGAATCAATGGTTTTTTATGAATCATAGCTAGTGTACTTGCCATACTAGCACCAGTAATCAGGCAGTTAACCAGCCCAGGTTTAACTGAACAGGCTATAGCATCTATATCATTCATAGTCAGACCAGCCTGTTTTAAAGCTTCTGTGTAGACCGCTAAAAGTTTTGGTACATGCTTTCTAGCAGCAACTTCTGGAACCACACCTTGAGTTTTTTGATGAGTCAGAATCTGCGAGGCAATTACATTGCTAAAAACCACACGCCCATTTTCTACAATTGCGCATGCTGTTTCGTCGCACGATGATTCAAAAGCTAATATTTTCATAAAATTATTTTAAAAAAAACTTAAAAATAGTCAAGACCCCCTTAATTTTCAAAATAAAATGAATTAAAATGATTACAAATAAATCCCACTCATGAAAATAAACAGTATTGAAATAATCAAAACTCTGCACTCCAAAGGTTATCAAGCCTTATGGGCAGGAGGCTGTGTGCGCGATATGTTACTGAGCAAGCACCCTAAAGATTTTGATATTGTCACAGACGCTCCACCAACCGAGGTAGAAAACATATTCGATAAAACAATTCCAATTGGCAAACAGTTTGGTATTATTATGGTTCATCACAATGATCACGAGTTTGAGATTGCTACTTTCAGAAAAGAATCAGATTACAAAGATGGGCGTAGACCAACTACAGTAGAATTTACAGATGCCTACGAAGATGCTCATAGGCGCGACTTTACTATCAATGGCATGTTTTATAATCCAGTGACAGATGAAATTATCGATCATGTAAATGGCCAGCGAGATTTAACTTTAGGCTTGGTAAAGTTTATAGGAGATCCAAATGAAAGAATAAAAGAAGACAACCTTCGACTGTTAAGGGCTGTAAGATTTAAAAACACTCTAGAGTTTCAGTACGAACCAAATACTTACAAAGCCGTTTTGGAACACGCTAATTTAGCCGCAAATATTTCAGCTGAACGAGTGCAGACAGAGCTAAATAAAATGCTCCAATGTCCACGCAGAATAGATGCTCTAAACGACCTGGAAGATCTTGGTTTGCTAAAAGTTTTACTTCCAGAGATTCAAGATTTAAAAGGTGTTGGTCAGTCAAAATCAACTCACGCAGAAGGAGACGTGTTTAATCACACTCTTAAATCACTAAACCAAATTAAAACCAATGAAAAATTAAGTGTTATTTGGGCTGTTTTTTTACACGACGTAGGAAAAGCATTAACTTTTAATGTTACAAATCAGAGAATCACATTCTATGGCCATGCTAAAAAGTCTGGTGAAATAGCAAAATCAATACTAAGCCGATTACGATTTTCTAATCAGTTTATCGAACACGTAGTATGGTTAGTCGAAAGACACATGAGTTTATTTCAAATTTTTGACATGCCAAAAGCAACACAGATTAAATGGTTTTTGCACCCTTGGTTTTTGGATTTACTTTTATTACATAAGTACGATACCCAAGGTCAGTCTCCAGTCGATTTGACAAAGCATGATGAATTATTGGAGTTATACCAGAAAACTGTTTCACTTATTCCATCACTTCCTAAACCATATCTCTCTGGAAGCGAAATTTGCGAACATTTAAACATAGAACCTGGACCAAGGATTGGTGAAATAAAAGAATTAATTTATGATTTACAGTTAGAATCTAAAATAACTAGCAAAAATCAAGCAGTTGAGTATTTACTTAAAAACTTTACTTAGCTATTAATTTAGCTTAGATTTGTCTAAAATAACTAATTATATGCAATTAAAAAAAGGCACTATTTTAAAAGCAGAGTTCACAAGCTTAACCTCTTTTGGACAAGCTCACACTAAAGTCGAAATAGATGGAACAGAATATAACCTGGTTTGTACTGATTTATACCCAGGTGATATAGCAAACGTAAAGTTAACTAAAATCAAAAAAAACTTTCTCGAAGCCGAGCCAGAAGAAGTTTTAGAATATTCAGATTTGAGAGTTGAAACTAAAAATAATTATTTTGGAATTTCTAACGCGACACCGCTTGAGGCTCTAAAATACGAAAAACAATTAGAACTAAAGCAAAACGAAGTTACTCGTATACTTGGCAACTTAAACCTGCTAACAAATGTAGAAATTGCCCCAATCCAAGCAATGCAAAACCCATGGTATTACAGAAATAAAGTAGAATACAGCTTTGGATTCGATGCAGATTTTAATCCTGTAATTGGATTTCATGTAAAAAATAGACGCTTCGACATTGTAGATGTAACTAGTTGTCATTTGTTTAATCAAAACTCTGGACAGTTTTTAGATGTTGCTAGAAAAACGTTTCTGAGTAAATTTGCGCCTTACCAATTTAGTTGTAATAAGGGTGAGTTAAGAACGTTGACTTTCAAGCAAACTCAAAATCATGATCAGCTGATGATCATTTTAGAAATTTCTAAAACAGATCAACAAGATGCAATCATTGAAAGACTCAAAGAATTTTCAAATGAGATTCAAAGTTTTTATCAAAATCCAGTATCTGTATATCTACAAGTTACAGATGTGCTCAAGGGTAGAAGAACTCTTAAAACAATCACCCATATTCAGGGCAGCGAGTATATTTCAGAAACTCTTCTAATTAATTCAAAGGAGTATAAGTTTGATATTTTTCCAGACTCATTTTTTCAACCAAATCCAAAACAAGCAACAAAAATATTTGAAATAGTTCAAGACATTACATCTAAATACAATTCCAAAGTAATCTATGATCTATTCTGTGGTACAGGAACTCTTGGAATAGTTTCGGCTTCCAAAGATGCTAAGATTTTTGGAATGGATATTGTAGAAAGTTCCATAGAGCTAGCCCGGCACAATGCTGAACAAAACAATATCTCCGAAGCCTTATACGTAGCTGATGATATTTTCAAACACCTTCAAGACTATCCTTGGCCAAATCCAGATTTGATTCTCATAGATCCACCAAGAAAAGGTTTAGAACCAAAAACTATAGAGTTGATAGAAGATTCTACTGCGGATATTTTAGTTTATGTTTCGTGCAATCTTAAAACCTTTGCGAACGACGCACGCGCACTAGAAGACAATGGTTTTAAACTGCAAAAACTTACTCCGGTAGATCAATTTCCTCATACTAAGCATTTAGAAATAGTATCAGTTTTTACTCGAGATCGAGGGTAAACATACCGTCTCTATAAATAACCAGTTCGGATCCATCTTGTAAGATTGCAGTCACAGTTCTATCTTCTGTAGATACAATGTCTGTATGAATATCCGAATCATTATACCCAAGTTCAAGCCATTGTTCTTGGGTTTTAGATTTGTAATCTCCTTTGAAACAGTTCTTATACGAGTTTCCAACAGCAATATGTGTGTTTCCAAATTCACCACCAACATTTTCATCGTAAAGCGTATTTGCCATAAACTTAGTGATTCTAGAAAATCTACTGTCAGTCAAACTAAATTCTCCAATTTCTGTAGCTCCTTTGTGAGAAAGCATCTCATCTAACACGTGTTTATTTTGAGATGCATTGTACTCAACCACTGTGCCATTTTCGAATTTTAATTCAATATCACGTATTACATTGCCAGAATAATAAAGTGGTTGGTTGAATTTAATAGTTCCATTCACGTCACGAAAATCAGGCGATGTAAAAACCTCAAAAGAGGGAATATTATGACCAGATCCACCAACCCATTTTCTATTTGCCCCAATTTTAATTTTCAAATCTATGTTTTCAGATTGAATATGCACATGTTCAATTTCTAGATCATTAAGCCAATTAGAAACCTTATCAATTTTATTGAAAATATCCTGAAAATGTTCCACAGGATTATCAGTATCTAAAAAACATGCATGGATAATCTGATCCCAGTATTCTGTAAGACTCATAGACGCTTGCTCAGCCATTGCAGCAGTTCCAAACAAGCAAAGTGTCCATGATGCTTCATTTTTATCAAATCTTTGCCACATTTCTTTATAAAAAGGGGCTAAGGCTTTTTTTCTGATAGCAATTTTTTTAGTGTCTGCATCTTTTAGTTCCAACGGAAACTGAGTGCCAGAAACAGATATTATATGGTCAAATTGATTGTTTTTTGCTCGGATAACTTCTGGATTGTGATATTTAAGTTGGGTTTCGTTAGCCAACTCATAAAAGTCAGCTGACAGACCTTCTGGTATAATTTCAAGTACAGCAATTGCTCCAGCTTTTAAAATAGATTTTTGAAAATATTTAAGCATGACGCTGGCACTTTCTGGAACTCTTACACAACAAACGTCGTTTGGATTTATACCCTTTCTCTCATTTGCAGCAAAATTTACCATTAAATCAGCATAGTTTTGTAAAATCTTGTCAGTTAAAAAATCATACATTGGCTTCTAGTTAGGTCTCTTTTATTCTATGATAAACTAAAATAGTTGATAAACAATCAAAAGTGATAAAGTTAGATTCGGTAAATTACAATATCGATCAAAAAAACATCCTTAAAAATATTAATCTAGAAATTAACCCGCAAGATTTTTTATCTATTGTGGGGCCTTCTGGTGCTGGAAAATCTACAGTACTTAATTTGCTTATTGGAGCTTGCAAGCCTTCCAAAGGGGATGTGTTTGTAAACAATGTAAATATAAAGTATTTAAAACCCCAAGCCTTACAAATTTATCGTCGAAGAATCGGCATGATTTGGCAACATTTTCATTTGCTTCCTGGACAATCTGTATACGAAAATGTAAATTTTGCCGCACAGATTTTTGGTTACAACAAAATCAAGCAAACAAATCTAGTCATGCAAGCCCTAGATCGAGTAAATTTAACAGGCAAAGCACACCATAAGATCCATCAATTATCTGGGGGGGAAAGGCAACGATGTGCTATTGCTAGAGCCATTGTAAACAATCCATACTTAGTAATTGCAGATGAACCAACTGGTAATTTAGATCCAAAAAGCTCAAATGAAATCCTTGAACTACTTACAGACATCAACCAAAGTGGAATGACAGTCGTTTTGGTCACACATGATCAAAACCTAGTCAATCAAGTTAACCGTAGAGTTGTTTTATTAAAAAATGGCGAAGTTAAAAAAGATATACCTAACTCAGGTTATATTCATCATTAAAATTTAATATTTATTTAGATTTTAGTGCTATCTTTAAGTGTTTCTAACAATCAAAATGAAAACACTAAAAAAAGATCACTGGCTTTATACCAAGATAAACCCCAAAAACTCTGCAGAGCTTTTTTATAAAGGTTCACTTAAAAAAATCTCAGAAAACAGTCCAAAAGTTGCCATAATTGGATCACGCAAACTTACCTTTTACACCCAGGAGGTTTTTCCTTATTTGATGACATTTTTAAAAAAAATAAACGCCACAATTATTTCTGGTGGAGCACTAGGAGTCGATATTCTTGCTCATAAAAATGCACTAGATTATGGTTTGTCTAATATTAGTTTTCTAGCTAGCCCCCTAAATAATATTACCCCTAAAGAAAATCAGCTTGTTTTGGAACAGGTCTCAAAAAACGGTATTTTACTAAGCACTCAAGCACCATTCATAACTCCCAAAAAATACATGTTTTTAGATCGCAATAAAATGCTGGTGGATTTAGCTGATATTATTATAATTCCACAAGCTCAGTTAAAAAGTGGAACGCTTAAAACAGGGGAGTATGCACTTACAAAAAACAAACCAGTTTTTGTGCTACCAGCTAGAATCTTCGATGTACCTTTTATGGGTAATTTAGAATTAATAAGAAAAGGTGCCCATGTACTAGGTGATTTTCGTGATTTATTATTGCATCAACCCATACTACATTTATATGATAAATATCTCGAAAAACATGTCGAGCCGCTTAGACCACGTGTAAAAAACTCCCATAAATTTAATTCTATTCAGATCATAGATAAACTTACAGATCAGATTGGGCTTTGATGTTACCTAGAACACACCCTTAACACTTCTTCTAAAGAAGTTTTCCCTGTGACAACTTTTATAATACCATCCATAAACATAGAAATAATTCCTTTTTCAAATGCTTTCTTCTGTAATTTGTAAGTTGAATCTTTTTGCAAAATCATCTCCTTAAGATCTTCATCTAAACGGATAACTTCGGCCAAAACAACACGTCCAAGATAACCGGTATGATTACATACTTCACATCCTTGTGCTTTTGGCAGAGAGTCTGGCACTTGATATTCTTTTTTTGTTACAGCAGTTACGCTTTGTAAGTATTCTGTAAGCTTAGCACGTTCTTGATCATTAACTGTTTCTTGTTTAACACATTTAGGGCAGAATGTTCTTGCTAGTCTTTGGGCGATAACAGTGTCCAAACTTGGAGCAATCAAATAAGGTTCAATACCAATGTTCATAAGTCTAGACACGCTTTCAAGCGCACTATTTGTATGTATTGTAGAAAGTACAACGTGACCGGTTAAACTTGCTTGTAGGGCGGTGTTAGCGGTGTCATATTCACGGATCTCACCAATCATTACAACATCAGGATCTTGCCTTAAAATAGATTCAAGTCCAGATGCAAATGTGTAACCTTTGTCAGCATGAATTTGACTTTGAACAATATTATCTAAATGATACTCAACAGGATCTTCTAGTGTAATAATTTTTTTATCTGGTGTGTTATAGTTTGAAAGCATCGAGTACAAAGAAGTAGTTTTACCAGATCCAGTTGGACCAGTTACCAAAATCATACCTTGAGATAGTTTACAAATCTTTTCAAAAATCTTTAGATGATCCTCGTTAAAACCTAGTTGTTCCAAAGACAAAAACTTTTTACCAGAATCCAGCAAACGCATTACGACAGTCTCACCATTGTCTGTAGGTAGTACAGAAACACGAACATCTACTTGTCTATTTTGAGTTTCGAACATTAGACGACCATCTTGTGGAACGTCTGTTACATTTAATTTCATCCCAGCATCGTATTTTATTTGCTTACAAAGTTGATCGTAAATCTTTGAGTCCAATTTAGAAACTGTTTGTAAAATACCATCGATTCTAAATCTTAATTTAACAGAATCTTCCTCGGGCTGCATATGAATATCCGAAGCTTTAGTTCTTATTGCACCTACTAGCAAAGTCAAAAGACCATCTTTCGCAGAAGACACTTTCATTTGCTCTGTTAGTTTAGCAAGGTTTTCTAATTCCTTTTGATATTCTTCTATATCCTTTTTTTCAAGAACATTTTCAGATTGTACATGTTCAGCTTTAAAAGCTAAAAAAGGGTTTATTGCAACATTGAAACCATCCAGTGAACACAAATTGATTTGCAATGAGTAGCCAGCCTTTGTCAATTTTTCGATTACTAATTTAGTATTTTCAGAATCTGGATTCACAACAGCAATTCTAAGTTGCGATCCTAGTCTAAAAAAGGGGATAGTTTGAGATTGCTTTAGAATATCTGCATCTACCATAGAATACAGATCTGGATTTATCGGAGTTGCAGCAATGTCTATATAGCCATATTTACCACCACTTGCAGAAGCTTTATCTTTCACAGCCTTCTCTTTGAACTCTTTATTAATCCCAGCACTAACATCTAAAAGACTTCCTTTGTTGTCTCTTTGTGAGTGGTTATCTCCCTTAAATGCACCCTGTAAATTAGCCGAATCTACCATGTTTTTAATTAATTCACTTTATTATACCAAAAAATCACACAAAAGTCACATACAAAAACCCTAGATTTCTCTAGGGCTAATAAGTTTAATGAAAATCAGCAGAACTTAGTTTACGGCGTTGTAAATTTGTTGAGCACCTTCTTCGTCAATTCCTTCGATAGTTTGCAAGTCAACTACACTTAAACCTTTCAATTGCATAGATTGATTTAAGTTAGCATCCATAAGAGCATCTTTGTATTGTTGGTCAATTTCTAAACCATCAACATCTGATTCTTCTTGTTTATTTTCAGCTTCTTGAACTTGTTGTTCTGCCTTAGCTTGAGCTTTTGCTTTCTTATCCAAGAATTCTTGTTTTTCTTTATCTGTTAAATCGTCAAAGTTTTTAATGTCTAGTTCCATATCTAAAAGTTTAGAAGCCAATCTCACATTTTGACCTTTTCTACCAATTGCCAACGGTCTTTGTTCTTCTTCTACGTAAGCTTCCACTCTGTCGTCTTCTAAAAATTTTATAACGTTAACTTCTGCAGGAGCAAGTGCAGATCTTAGTAATTGTTCATTGTCATCTGTGTGAATTAATACATCGATACGTTCACCAGCTATCTCATCCATTACACTTTGAATACGTACACCTTTTTGTCCAACACAAGAACCAATTGGGTCTATTTTAGGGTCTGTAGAACTTACAGTGATTTTACATCTAACACCTGGATCACGAGCAATTTTGTGAACAACAACAGTACCTTCTGTAATTTCTGGAATTTCAATTTCTAGTAATTTACGAACTAAGTTTGGGTGAGTTCTCGAAATCATCAATTTAGGACCTTTAGAAGTTTTAACTACTTTATCTAAGTAAAGTTTTAATCTTTGCCCTGCATAATATTTTTCTCCTCTAATTTGAGATTCACGTGGTAATTCAATAATAATTTTACCTAGGTCAATAAACACATGGTCATTTTGTACTCTATGAACTTGAGCGTGAATTAATTCATTTTCACGATCTTTAAAATTAGTATAAAGAATTTCACGTTCAGCTTCTTGTAATTTTTGAATAATCACTTGTTTAGCTGATTGTGCAGCAATTCTACCATACTCCATTGGAGTTACATCGATTCTGATTTCATCCCCGATTTTAGCTGTTTTAACGTATTTCAAAGCTTCTTCTGGAGAAATTTCTAAATCTGGATCCTCTACAGACTCAACAACAGTTAATATTTGAAATACAGTTGCCATCTCACCAGATTCAGACAGTTCTACATCTATATTTTGTTCCCGGGTTCCAAAGTCCTTTTTGTAGGCTGCCTTAAAGGCTGATTTAATAATGTCTTCAACTATATCCCTTGGTAGATTCTTTTCAGAAACCAACTGGTTTATAGCTGCGTTAAATTGTGATTGCATTTGTTGGAAATTAATTTTTAAACATAAAATAAAACGACCAGCTCTTTACAAAAACTAGTCTCTATTAGTTAAACTATAGCATATCATTTGCTTCATTATCAAGTTTTTTAAGATTGTTTTTGACTTGTTCGTAACTAAATCCTCGGTTCACAGCCTTTCTAATAAGTTTATCACGATCTTTGTGTGAATATTTTTCTAGAAAACTATAGCAGGAAGATTCTAAATCCAAGTTAAGTGAGTAAAAAATTTGATCAAACATATTCATGCTTACATCTTTATTCATTACATAGGCCCGTATCATATTCATGCCATAACCTTTGTTGTATCTTGATTTAATAAGCATTTCTAGATATCTCTTATCACTCTGAAAATTCTTATCTTTAAGAAAGTCAATCAGATTGTTGATTTCTGATTCCATTACCTCTGGATATTTTTTTTTGAGCTTCTTAAATAGTTCTACAGCGCCATGCTCTCGCATGGCCAGATAACTACAAGCAGCTCCGTAGAGCTGCTTGTTAATTGGTTTTGACATTATGATTCACGTGTTTGAATCGCTTTCATAATTTCTTTCTTCATTTCTTCTATTACTTTTGGATTTTCGATCATATATTTCTTAGCATTTTCTCGACCCTGACCAATATTCGCGTCTTTATAATTATAGAAGGAACCATTTTTACGAATTACTTCATATTTTTCACATAGATTTAAAATGTCACCTTCCGAAGAAATACCTTTATTGTACATAATATCAAATTCAGCAATTCTAAATGGTGGTGCAATTTTATTTTTAACAACCTTAACCTTAACTTTATTACCAACTAGTTCTTTACCATCTACGGCAGTAGCCTCAATCTTACCAGCACTTCTGATTTCCATTCTCACAGATGAGTAGAATTTTAATGCATTACCACCAGTAGTTGTTTCTGGATTACCAAACATTACGCCAATTTTCATTCTGATTTGGTTGATGAATATGATACTCACATTCGATCTAGATGCGATAGCTGTAAGTTTTCTAAGGGCCTGACTCATAAGTCTTGCTTGTAGACCCATGTGTGCATCTCCCATATCACCTTCGATTTCTGCACGTGGTGTGAGCGCCGCTACAGAATCTACAATTATCAAGTCTACCGCGCTAGAGCGTACAAGGGTTTCAACTATTTCAAGTGCTTGCTCACCACTGTCTGGTTGAGATACTAATAAGTTATCAATATCGACTCCAACTTTTTTTGCATATTCCGGATCTAAAGCGTGTTCAGCATCTATAAATGCTGCAATACCACCTTTCTTCTGACATTCTGCAATAACATGTAGAGTTAGTGTTGTTTTACCCGAACTCTCTGGTCCATATATTTCACAAATTCTTCCTTTTGGAATACCTCCACCTAATGCTATATCTAATGACATAGAGCCAGTTGGATAAGTTTCAATTTGAGCTTTTTTATTGTCACCAAGTTTCATAATCGAGCCTTTACCAAAACTTTTCTCGATTTGAGCCATGGCCATTTCCATGGATTTTAATTTATTTGCATCTGCGTTTTTCATAATGTTTTTATTAACTTAACATTTTATATTTCAATAATAGGTGAGTGTTAACTCACCGTCAATTCAATTTTCGAATTAGTACTTGTTTGATAGTAATTTTTATTTTTTAACTATCTTGTGTGTTTAGTTTTGCAATAAACTCCTGTTCTTTTTCCTGAATTTTATTAGCCAGATCTTGCTGTTTACGATACTCAAGAGAGAAATCAGGAGAATTGTTTTGGACAACATCTTCAATCTTAAGATCTTTATCCATCATTACATATTTTGACACTTCTATTGGGTTAGCTTTTAAGTACTTAAAGCTTAACAAACAAAAGTAAAACAAACATAAAATATTTATATCAAATCCAATACCAAATGATTTGTAATTTGGATTCACTCCAACATCGTGATGCAACGATGTTGCAAGGTAACTTACAAAGTTAAATCCTACAAATCCAACATTGTAATACAATGTTTTTTTAAGAGATAGTTCGAGTTTACTGAATAATTCTTTGAATTTTACACTTAAAAAATTTAAGATCAAAAGTCCATTGGCAAAAACAATGGCAAAACTGTTAAATGATGCAGGTCCTTCGAAACCACGATACAAAACTCCATTGGAGTAAATGTCAAAATCCGAATACCATGGGAGAAAAAATCCTACTACAGAAAGTAATGCCGCAGCACATACTAACTTCTCGATTTTTTCAAGTTTCTTAAATCGAGTGTAGATTGTTACTAGCTTTTCTTGCAATTTCTTGTGCATGAATTTAAAATAAGTACAACTCTATTATTGCTTTTGCATAATCTTTGTCAATTTAATATCAGGAATGTCAATAAAAGTTTTTATAAATTCCAGACAGGCAAACAACTCTTTGAAAACAGGTAAGGGTGTTTATGCTCGTGCGATTATTGACTATCTTAAAACAAAAAAAGACCTGGAGGTTGTAGAGCTAACTAACAATTTTTGGTCAAAATTAGGTCTTTGGCATATCGCTACCGCCCTAAAACTTAGAAGTGACAAAAACGCGATTTATTTTGACCCGGAAAGTTTTATCACTCCTGTATTCGTCTCATTATTCACGCAACATAAAGTAGTTGTGACCATTCATGATATGGTTGCATTTAATTTTTCCAAGGGGCACTTTCTAAAACCTCTGCTTGTTGAGAGATTATTTCTACCAATTCTTGTAAAGCTATCAAAAATTAAGTTTTTTTGTGTCTCAAATTTCACCAAAGATCAATTTTGTAATTATTTCAAGCTTGATTCATCTAGAGTCAGTGTGACTCCACTTGGATTTAATTACAATCGTACACTTAACCAAGTGAACAAATCTGCAATTGTAGATAATTCTCCAAAGATTGTTTGTGTTTCTACCTTTTTAGAAAGAAAAAATCAGCTATCTTTAGTTTATGAATTTTCATTAATCAAAGACGAGATACCGCATAATTTATACTTGATTGGCGGAGGGGATCCATCTTATATGAACAAAGTTAAAAACCTAATTTACGAATTGAAACTTCAAGACAGAGTTTTTATCACTGGTTTTATTTCTAAGAGTCATAAAGACCGTTTAATTCAAGAGGCTGAATTTAGTATTTATCCATCTTTATATGAAGGTTTTGGAATTCCATTACTTGAATCAGTTAGTCAGAATACCCCAGTTATAACTACCAAAAACACTGTTATGCAAGAAGTCTGCGAAGATGCAGCCATTTACTTCGATGCCTCCAAGACTACAGATCTTGCATTTCAAATTAAATACTTAGCTGGTAATAAAGAATTACAACAAATCCTTTTGCAAAATTCTAGGCGTATTTTAGATAAGTACACGTGGAATAATACAGCTTCTAAAGTTTACAAAGAGTTTAAGAAACTTGCATAGTTTTTAAGCATAATTTGCTGATCAAACTCTTTACTGCATTCAAAAGATCGTTGTCTTAGCCGTGCCGAGTTTTTATAGAAGTTGCTAAATCTAAATTGAAAATCCTGAATCCTACAAACAAATTTAGAATCTAGGTAGTCAGATGCATTAACCATGTCAGAACACATTACCGGACACCCGTAACTCAATGATTCACAAACCACTAAACCAAATGGGTCTTGTGTGGTGGAAGGTAGTAGTAATAGTGCACTAGATTTATAGAGCTCTGCTAATTTTTGATGTTCCATAAAACCCAATAGTTTCATGTTTGAAATGTTTTTTGCCAATCGAGAAAGACTTCCCACACCTGCACAAACAAATTCGAGATCGGGATTGTTTTTTGCTATTTCACAAAATATATCAAAGCCTTTATCTTTTTCGAGTCTTCCAACAAATAAAATTTGTTTAGAATTCACATGCTCCAAATCCAGTTTTTTTTGCAATCTGACACCATTACGAATCTCTACAACATTTACCTTTAATATTTCTTGAAGTGATTGTTGCATTCGTCTTGATACTGTCACAATATGGATATTTTCAGATCGGCATATCCACTTTAGGATAATCAAAAAAGGATTTTTCATAAGCCATTTTCCAATGGTTGCATGTTCTACAAAAACTGATTTAATACCAAGTATTTTAGCCCAAAATCCAAAAAGTAATTTGTCTCCAAGGTTTAAGTTGTAGAACTTAAATTTGCCATAGCCTATTCGAATCCAAGTTATCCAAAATAAACTTTCGATAAGCGAAAAAACAAATGACAATCCAAAAACAAATAAACTCTTTTTACTCGTTGGCGAAGCGGGTAGGTTTTTAGTTTTTATATATTTAAAATCATGTTTTTGAGCAAGTGTTTCGAGTACTGGGCACTTAGACAAAAAAATTACTCTAAACCCTTGTTTACGCAAAAACAGAGCTACATCTAGGGTATGTAGCTCTTCTCCACCAAGTTGGCTGTTTAAGGGTAGCCTTGTGATTACAATTGTATTCATTAAATTAAAACTGCTTTTATTCTTCTAATCCCTTTCCCGCAACTTTCTTCTTTTTTAATTTTAAAAGTTCCCATTTCTCCAGTCGCAGCAACATGAGGTCCTCCACAAATTTCAAGCGAGAAATCACCAATTCGATACACTTTAATCTGATCTCCATATCTGTCTTCAAATAACCCAATGGCACCATTTTCTTTTGCTTCGTTTACTGTCATTACATCGTGAGTGATATGTAGGTTTCTTTGGATTTGATAATTTACCATTTCTTCAACCTGAGCCAATTGTTCTGGATTTACTTTTTCGTCATGATTAAAATCAAATCTAAGTCTTTCTTGAGTGATATTCGATCCTTTTTGCTCTACATGATCACCAAGAATATTTCTAAGTGCTTGGTGAAGTAGGTGAGTTGCAGTGTGTAATTTAGTTGTTTCTTCTGAGTGATCAGCTAAACCACCTTTAAACTTTTGTTCTGCCCCAGCTCTCGACAATTCTTGATGGGCCTTGAATGCTTCTTCAAATCCAGCTTCATCAGCCGTGAAACCATGTTCTTTAGCTAACTCCACAGTCATTTCCAAAGGAAAACCATAAGTGTCGTACAGCTTAAAGCAATCTTTACCATTAATTTTACTTCCAGCAGGTAATTCTGAAATAATTTTTGCAAATTCTTTTTCTCCAGTTTTTAGAGTTTTTGCAAACTGTTCTATTTCTTGACTCATAGCATTTCGAATAACATCAGCGCTCTCAGCAATTTCTGTATAGTGATCCTTGTATGAATCTATAAAAAATTCTGCAACTTTAATCATTACCGAGTCATCAATTTCAAGTTTTCTAAGGTGTCTATATGCACGACGAATAAGTTTTCTAAGAACATATCCTTGATCGGTATTAGATGGTTCAATTCCATATTTATCACCCATTAAAATGATTGCAGCTCGAGTGTGATCAGCAATTATTCTCTTCGAAATAATGGATTCAGCAAAATCACTTTGAGCAGCGTTACCAAGCATTTCTATAACTGGCGAGAAAATTTCAGTTTCATAAGCAGAACTCACTCCATTTACAGCAGAAACCAGTCTTTCAAATCCCATTCCGGTATCTACATTTCTGTTTTTAAGAAGCTCTAAGGAGCCGTCTTCCATTCGAAAGTAGCTCATAAATACATTGTTCCAAATTTCTACATATAAATCAGCTTCATCGTTTGGTTTGTATTCTTTGTTTAAGTACTTAGGATCGTTTAGGTCACCTTGATAGTAGAAAATTTCTGTAGATGGTCCGCAAGGTCCAGTTGCACCCAACTTCCACCAGTTATCTTTACCACAGAAATGAATTCTCATAAAATCCTCATCCGAAGCTTCCTCAACAGTTTTAAATCCGAGTTCTCTCCAAATATCCGCACCTTCATCATCGCGGTCTACATCGTTATCGCCTTCGTATAGTGTTACACAAAATCTTTGCTTATCCATACCCATGCAACCTTCTTCGATTGGTCCAGTTAAAAATTCCCAGCTCCATCTTATTGACTCTTCTTTAAAATAATCACCAAGCGACCAATTTCCAAGCATTTCAAAGAATGTATTGTGAGTATTATCACCAACTTCTTCGATATCATTTGTTCTAATACAACGTTGCGAGTTCACAAGTCTAGTACCTTGTGGGTGAGTCTCACCAGTAAGATATGGAACTAACGGTTGCATCCCGGCAATTACAAATAAAGAAGATGAGTCGTTTTCTGGAATAATTGAGCTATTTTGAATTTCGGCGTGGGCACATTTTTTAATAAAAAATTCTAAATATCTTTTTCTAATTTCATTCGGTGTCAATTTCATAATTTTATTAACTTAAATCACTCATAATTTAGCCTTTTAATGGCTTTTTTGCAATAAAAATTTGTTAAAATTTTCTTGGTAACACTTGGAAAACTTTCATATTTTTCATAGAATGAATGTATCTAATTCAAAGATTTTGATTGTCATTAAAAAAATAAAAAATATTTTCACATTCCCCGTAGTTTCGCTAGCAGTTTTGTTGTCCTTGATTTGCCTTGTTTTTATGAGCTTTAACACTCTGAGGTACTACCAAGCTAAAAATAATCAATGGTTTGATTTCTTGCCTAGTCAAACTGTTTTTGCAGTCAAACTCAATACACATTCTTATCAACCCGTTCAAAACACTAAGTTGTTTGGAGTCTTTCGTGATTTGAATTTTGATCAATCCCTCATAGACGAATTTATTCATACGAAACAACCTATATCTTTGGTTTTTCTAAACAATGATGGACAGGTAAACTCAGGAGTTGTTATTAGTGACAATTCCAATCTTGATGACTCAAATAAGTTCAATCAGTACGCACTTCCAAATAATCAAAAATTAATTTCTACATCAAAGTTTAACGAAAGTTTAACTAGTCCATTTGATCAAAACTCTATTTTGACTCAAATAAAAAACCACCCCGGTAATTCTTTTGGATATGTAGCATTGAGTCCAAAGAATTTTCAAGAAACTATCTTTAAAAACAAATTACTCACACCCTCTCAAAAAGCATTGGAGTCTCTTTTAAAAAAATACGATAATATATTTTTCAATATCGAAAGCGACTCAAATAAGTTATATATTTCTAATTATTTAGAATCAAACAGTTCAACTCAAAACCATTTATTGTTAGAAGATCTAAACCAATCTCCATCCCAAACAAAATTTCATTTGAGTCTTAGTAGTTTAGAATCTAGAATGCCAAAAATCCTGAACAAATCTTTAGAACATATTTTGCAAAATTTTGGAGTTTCACAAAACCTTTATCAAAAATTACTTAATTCAAGTATTACAACTTCTTTAGATAACAACAATCAATGGCAATTAGTCCTTAATTCAAAAGAAGATCTAAGTGACAAAGACTTAAAAGAAACACTCAACTTTTTATCTCGATATTTCAACCCAACAAGCACAAGCAGAGTACTTAAAACAAATCAAAAAGCTTCTCTAAATGTTTCAATTACTAATTCCGACTCTGTTATAGAAAATAACACTATCGATTTGATATCACTCAATAAACGCTTACAAGTTGTAAATATATCTCCAAAAACTTGGCAATTTAACATGTTTAATTTTAACACACACTATATAAAACCTGAGTTGAATTTTATTCCAAGTACAGTTTCTGCATTCGAAAAGGTTATTGATTATTCAAAATTTAGACTGGATTTTTTAAGTTCTTTGTTTGGTCCAAAGTTACCATCTTATGCAGTAGAAATCTTCCAAAGAGATTACAATTTCGGCACCCATACTTTAATAGTTATTGAATAATGCAAAAAGTTTTTTTTGGGTTTATTGTTGGGATACCTATTGCTATTTCGGTATTGATTGGTAGTCGAATTAACAACGTTGATTTAGATTTTGTAGATTCTGTAATTCACAATTATGAACAAAGAAATCATGATTTTTTTACAGACTCTAAAAATGTGCAAACAGCTCATGAGTTACTTGAAAATAATATCGATAGTCTAACTGCTGTTTTATCTATGTATAAACCCTTAGACCAGCTTATCGAAATTCTTCCAAGTCTCTTAGATACTTATTCACACGCCTTGAAATTAAAGCCCGCGTTGGATACACAGAATTTTCAAGACATCTTGAATTCAAATGATTTTGCAGAAATCCAAAATCTCTTATTAGAGTTAGGGGACTTGTTAAATAAAACCGAGTATATTCTTGCAAGTAACCAAACAAATATCAAAAAGCTACCAACTTTACAGCCTTTTTCTAGTTTAAATCTAGCTTTTCGTTTTTTGAAAACTCACAACCAAGATATTTTTAATACAGTGTCTCGGGCAAACAATTTTGTTTCAATATTAAATAATTCACTTGGATTATCAAAACCTCATACAATCCTGCTTTTAATTCAAAACAATAATGAAATTCGTGCAACGGGCGGTTTCATTGGACTACTAGGTTTTTTAGAAGTTGATAATGCACAGATCAAATCTTTAGAGTTTCGAGATATTTATGATTTCGATGGCTCATTTGAAGGCTTATCAAATGTACCTATAGAATTTCAGGATGATAATCAAAAACTTTTTATTCGTGATTTTAATTTTTCACCTGATTTTCCAGCGGTAGCAACACAAATTGAAAAGTTCCTTCAGCAAAACAAAGCCCCGTCATTCGAGACAATAGTTTCTATTAATCATAATGTTTTTAGCCAGCTTGGACCATTTATAGATGAAGTAAAAATTAATAACAATACTTATAAATTTTCCAAGGATTTGGATTTTATTCTTTCTTTTTTGGTTGAATCAAAAGCTCATGGTGATAGTTCTTCAAAAAACAAAATTTCAGAAATGCTCACATCACTACCCAATAAAATATTACAATCTGCCAATCCAGAAAAATTAGTAAAATTTCTTATTTCTCAAATCGAATCTAGAAATATTCAAGTTTATTCAAAAAACACCACCTTAGATAAAGCACTTTCTGATCTTGATTTTCGGCAAGATTTATCCAACTTAGAACCCTTTGCGCAAATGCATACTTTCAACTCTGTTTCTGGAACCAAGGGGGATCGTTTTATTGATCGTCACATGACTTTTTTACACACTTTCAATGACACGCATGTTACAACAGAAGTTACAATTAATTTAGAGCATACATATACAGATCAAACTGAATGGCTACTAAATTCATTACTAAAATCTTACGATTTAAATCCTATGCGCGGAGATATTAGATACATCCTGGGTAGGGGAGATTATCAAGCTTTTATTAGATCGTATTTGCCAGGAGACTCCAAGTTAATTGATTCAGACTTAAAGTTCTTCGAAGTTGCTGATCCATATAATTCCAGGCCCAATCAAGTTGCCGGATTTGGAATAACTCCAGATAAGATCACTAGATTTAGTTTTACGTATCAAACGCCCATTAGTTACAAATTAAATAGCGCAACTAGTTTTAAGTTTGAGAATTTATTTCAATCAGGCTTGAACAACACTCAAATCACACACATTGTTGATCTGGAAAATACAAATCTGCACGCCTTTTCACCAAAGAATTATAAATTAAAAAATAACCGCCTTATAAACACTCAGAGTTTTACGAGCGATTACAAAGCGGAATTTTTAATAAGTCCACAACAATAAGAACTAAACCATAGTTCCTTCAAGCCTCCATTCAAGCGAACTATCTATTCTCACTGGTATGATTTTACCAATCAAGTCATGAGACCCTTCAAAAACTACTTCTTTGTAGTGTTCACTTCTTCCAGAAAGCTCACCTGAGTCCAAGACTTTTTCGACTAACACTTGTACTGTCTTGCCTTCAAAAAACTTGTTACGAGCAAAGCTAGTACGTTTAAGCACTTCATTGAGTGCATGAAATCTTCTTTTCTTTTCTTCTCGACTCACATCGTCTTTCTTAAGCATCGCTGCTGTTGTACCTTCACGAGTTGAGTACTGAGAAATAAAAGCTAGATCAAAGCCCATTTCTTCGAAAAACTCGCAAGTTTCAGCAAATTCTTCTGGGGTTTCGCCACAAAATCCTACAATCATATCGGTCGAAATCGAACAATCTGGCATTTTCTTTCTTATATATTCAACAATTTCTCTGAATTTTTGTTTGTCGTAGTTTCTATTCATCTTTTTTAAAACCCTATCGTTACCAGCTTGCAAGGGCATATGGATATATGGCATTTGAGTCCGAAGTTCATAAACGGCATCGATAACCTCGTTTGTCATATCTTGAGGGTGCGGAGAAGTCCATCGTACACGCTCAAGTCCCTCAATTGTATCGAGTTTACGCATCAGTTGAACAAAAGGCGGAGTCTCGTAATTAAATTTACCATCAACCTTTTTATCTTCCCAGCTAAGACCATAACTGTTTACATTTTGACCAAGTAAAGTGATTTCTATACATCCATTCTCTACAAGTTTTACAGCTTCTTTGTAAATTTCTTCGATAGGTCGCGAAACTTCCCGCCCACGAGAGTAGGGAACAATACAGTAAGTACAGAACTTATCGCACCCAGTCATAATCGGAATATAAGCCTGAAAGGCGGTTTTGTATTTAGGTTGAATTTCGAAATAGTTACCTAGTTCTGCCTCTTGCATTTCGAGTTTGTTAAACTCTGGGTTGAGTTCAGAAAGCATACCACCCAGTTTTGTCATGTCTTGAATCTGAAAACACAGATCTAGATTTTTAACCTGTCGAAATAATTTATCTTTTTTATCAGATACTCTCGTAGATGTAATTCTGGTCATACAACCAGTAATCCCAAGTAGTAAATTTGGTCTGTCCTTTTTCATTTCTGCAATTTTGGTCATTTGTCCAAGAACTTTATCTTCGGCCTTTTGTTTGATTGAGCAAGTGTTAAACAAAACTAGGTCTGCATCTAGCATATCTTCGCACTCGCTATAGCCATAATTTTCTAAAACTTTTGATAGTCTTTCAGAGTCACTATGGTTCATTTGGCAACCATAGGTCATTACTTTGTATTTTAAATCTAAAACTTTAGACATTTTATTTGATTATCAATTAAGACGATTTTACTTTATTATAAGCAGTTTTCCAAGACTTTTTTGTGATTTGAAAATCTTCTCTCGATCGAATTAGAATTCAAATTATTATTTGACGCAAGTCATAGTGTTTGCACAAAAAAAATAGTGGGTGTATAGTGATATGAAAACTAAAAAAGAAAAAGGTTTTCAACAAGATACTATAAGTACATTGACATACAGCAAATCAATCTCCAATGAATTACACGCGGAACCTTGAATCCAAGGCTCTCTCCGCCCAACAAAATTAAACAAAGGAGATTAAAGTGAGCCCCCTTCTATTATTACAATAGAGCAAAAAAGCCGAGACTAAGCTTGGCACCAAAATATCCAAACTTAGTTTTCCTCTTTTGCTTTATGATGGGATTGAGAATTAAACCAACTCAATCCGCAGAAACCCCAAGCTTGGTGATTTACTGCATAGCGATTCAACATTTCTATCCTATCAGATAACTCACACCAAAACAAGCGGTCCGTGCATGAGATTCTTCTCTAGGTAAGACTTAAAACTAACCGAAATAAGGCAAGAGATTAGTGTTTGGTTTAGCACACAAAGGTAGTCTTTCTTAAGCTAGATTTCCTCGATTATTAATACCAATCGCACGGAACATTTAAGAAAAATTACCTTTTTTTTGTATTTCTTTTTTTTGTATGTCTACAAAACAACAGTAATTTAACAAAAAGACTTGCGCAATCACCACAAACATTGCAAAGAATATAAACATTACTTTTCTCAAACTTTTTTTCGCTTTACAATAAACTTAGTCCTAATCCCAAAAACATGCCAAAAAAACAAGTTCTCATAATTATTGCCGTTTTGGCAGTTTCGGCTTTTGCCCTTCCATTTCTTTCAAACTCAGATCTTTTTAAGGGTTCTCTAATAATTTCCTCTGGTGAAGACATAGAATGTATCGACTTAGGATCTGGTAGGAAAGTGTACTTGGCTACAGCAGAAGTTAATGGGCAAACAATTCCTGTCTACAAAGATGCGGAAGACAACCAGTGTGACGCAGAATAATAAATCTCTTTAAAGTATTTGACCAAAATTGCAAAAAGGTGTATAATTTAATAATTTAAATAATTATTAAATGAATATCACTCACAAGCACTACAAATTGGTTTTATTTTTATCTTCGATGGTTTTTCTTGTTGGATCCTTAATAGTTATTTCCTATGCTAAAGATGGTCTGACTTATTCAAAGGCCAGCTCTATTCATGCACAAAGTGTTTTACCTTAGTTATTAGTCACTCAACACTACAGTTTTTGTAAGTACATACCTAAAAGGCGAGTTGTTAAACAAGTTTAGGTTGTTTTGATTGCTAGCTGTGAGAACCATGCTAATTGTGACAGTTTGAGGAGTTTTTATATTTGCAGCAAAATTCTGCTCTCGATCATTAAGAGGGCTGAGTTGAAACCACAAACTTTCTACATTTAATCTAAAAGGGGAGATTGGTTTAGCTTGCTCAAAAAGATTTTCGTTATCGTAGAAATCATTTCTAAGACCCACATTTCCAACTCCACAGTCGTAGTTTGGGGCGCATGTAAATTTTTTAGAGTTTTTTTTGTTTGCACCATCCAGTTCGTTGTCGCCCGAAATTAGTTCGAGTACTGAAAGCATATTGTTATCACCATTTAATTCACGACCAATAATTGTTTTTTTATTTTCATCCATACTTTTTAAGTATAGCTCCGAAACAATTACAGAATCAGTATCAGGTAATACATATAGTTTACCAGCAGCAGGGGTAGCAGGACCATTTACATTATTTTGATTGTAGTTACTTTGGATACTAAAAGCATTATTGATTCCGTTGTCCTGATAAAAACTACCAATATGAATATCCTCAGAAAATCTCAAAGGTCCACTAGCACAAGCATCACTCGGGTAATCTAAAATAGCACCGCCTGCATTTTGACAAACTAATCCATAGCTATCACGAGTTCTTAATGCTGCATCCCTAAATCCAGGATCGTAAAATTGCCAAGTATAAAGTCCATCTTCACGACCAAATTCAGACCCTGCCACAACTTTATTTTCATAGTTAATCAATGGACATTTTTTTTGAACATTGCATTGGTAAAAGTATTCCTCATAGTCAAGTTTATTCTTTTCAACAATACGTACTACCTTATCCATTAAAACCCTAGATTCAGAAATTAATGCATTGGTTGAGCTAGATTGTATTTGTACTTTGTAAGTACTAAAAAATGCATTCAAAGCTACCATCGATACCAATGAAAATATCGACATTACAACCAATATTTCGACTAATGTGAAACCTTTTTTCATTAAAATACTTTAGTTAATTCAATAGATTGTAGTTCAGTTTTACCAACTACATAAAAATATACTTTAGAGCTTATATTATCGTTTGTTTTTTTGATTACACGTACAAACTTAGTTTGAGACTGCTGCTCAGCCCCTTCAATTTGAGCAAAGGGGGAGTAAAATTCAAAACAATTTGGCTCAGCTTCATCGACTGGATTATCACCAGCTAAAGCAAGTACATTAAAGCAAGTTTGGTAAACTTTAAGTTGATTATCATCAAAATTAATTCCTTCAGTTTTATCGTTATTAATACTATCTGAGCTTTCAATCAGAGTTCTTTTAAGCGGCTCAAAGCTCCATGACAAATCATATTCATCATCTGCAATAGGCGAGTTACACTCAATAGCCTCTAAACTGTTAAATTTACAAGCAGGGTTATTGTTAAATTTGAGTTTGTTTGTTTGTACAACTTGTTCAAAATAATCCAAACCTTCTTGTGCCAAACTTGTTGCCATTAAATTCGAGCCATTTTCGTCTAAACTCTGAAGTGAAGAGTTTATAACACTCACAGAAATTGTGATAATCATACTCACAATACTCACAGCCACAATAGCCTCCAATATAGAATATGCTTTTTTAATCATGTAAATTATTTGTTGTTATTTCTAAATGGCACGAATCAGGATTGATGTATAAATATCCAACCACAAGTTCATTTTTCACATTTTCCAATTCAATACTCAATGCCTCCGCAAGGTTAGAGTCGCAGTCAAGTGCACCTTCTTTGTAACCAAAGACAATTGGGTTATCAATATTGTAAACTTGTTGCTCTTGATCTTCTTTAGTTGCTGTATCTGTCTTTAAGCTATTAGCTGGGTCTGTAAAATCTAAATTAAAAAGCATCCGATCATTTTCTGAATCAAATAAATAGTTACCATCAAGATTTTCATACATTTCAAGTTTGGTATCGTCGATATACAAGTTGAAATTATGTGAAACTCCCGGATCATCAATACTAAAAGCCGAGTAAGCCAGTGACTTCATCTGATCAATAGCTGTTGCCATACGGCTCATATCGGAACTAGAACCAATATTATTAAAACTCGTAGTAAAAGACCCAAACATAGTTGTTGTTAGAGTGCCAATTAAGGCTATCACAATTACAAGTTCTAAAAGGGTAAAACCACTTCTCATTAAATAAAATTAAAACCACTAGGTGCTACCATTATAACAAATTCGCCCTTAAGTGTTAGTGATTTTAATTCATTTTCTAAATCTTTTACTTGAAAAATTTTGAATTCCTCGTGAATTTTTGTAATTTCACGCGCAACACAAATTAAACGTTCGTCGTCAAAATGCTCAGAAACCAATTGCAAAGTTTTTCCTATCCTATGTACAGACTCCAAAAACACACAGGTATATTCGGATTCTGCCATTTTTTTAGCGAGGGTTTGTCGGCCTTTTTTTGCTGGAAAAAATCCCAGATACATAAATTTATCAGCAGGAAACCCACAAGCGCTCAAAGCCGCAACAATACTTGTCGCGCCTGGAACAGGGGATACTTGAATATTATTCTTCCGACAAGCCGAAACTAAACTAAATCCAGGATCTGATATTAATGGAGTACCGGCATCTGACACCAAAGCAATCTGCTTGCCATCTTTAAGATCATGAATAATCTCATTGATTTTTTGCTCTCCAGAGTGTGAATGAAAACTTACAACTTTAGTAGTAATTTCATATTTAATAGCAAGTTTCTTAAAAACCCGAGTATCTTCAGATAAAATATAATCTACATCTTTTAAAGTTTCCAATGCCCGAAAGCTTATATCACCCAGGTTTCCAATTGGAGTCGCTACTACACTTAACATTAGCTACTTACCGATAACTGATAAATTTTTGAAACCGCACCTATAACCAGAAAAAACCACCAAGGATACATTGGGATAATAAAAAACACTGCTGTTAAAATAAAAAAATTCAACGCGACATATTTTGCAACCAATGCTTTAAATGAAACTGTTTTCAT
>CBFHYO010000064.1:0-9170 GCA_965660075.1 Patescibacteria group bacterium | reverse complement strand
TTGCATTTCTGAATAAACATCTCCGGCATCCAATTTTAAAACCATGCTTTGCAAGCAGACTCCGGTAATAGAATCTCCATTTTTTAAAGATTGCTGAATTGGAGATGCTCCTCGGTATTTAGGTAGTAAACTTCCATGAATATTAAGTGTGTCACACAATGGCAAATCAATTACAGGTTGTTTTAGTAAAACTCCGTAGTCACAAACCAAAAGAAAATCAAAAGTATCGGGTTTAACAACTTCTAAAATCTGAGAGGAGTTGGCACACTCATAAGTTTGAATACCAAGTTCTTCAGAAAGCAAAAATACATCGGTTGGAACAAGTCGGTTTTTACGGCCTTGAGGACGCCTAGGTTGAGTTATAACTAATGAAATGTCGAATTGTTGCTCTTTGTGTAGTAATTCAAGTACTTTAGATGCAAACGGTCCTGAACCCATAAAACAAATACTGATCATATTATCTTTACAAAATTAAAAAATTTTTATATATTATAAACTTACATAAAAGTTATAGCAAGATGCGCGAACTAATACAAAAATTTTCCGAAATTGTAGAGCAAAACGAAAAGTTTTTGATTATCTCTCACAATAAGCCCGATGGTGATACTCTAGGTGCTAATTTAGCTCTAAGAAAGTCATTAATCAAAATGGGAAAAATGGTTGAATCAGCGTGTTTTGACGATCTACCAGACTACGGCAAGTTTTTGCCCGGTAGCGAGAGTTTTGTTAAAGAGTTTATATTAGAAGATTTCGACGTTGTGATTGTTGTCGATACAGCTACCAAAAAGTTAGTTGGATTTTTTGATAAATTCCCAGAATTAAATAGAACCAGAAAGCCAATTGTCTGCATAGATCATCATGCCAGCGGTAATCCGTTTGGAACACTAAATATAATAGATGACCAAGCAACATCTACCACAAGTCTCTTGATCGATATTTTTCAAGAGCTTTCATGGCCAATTGATTCAGATATGGCTACTTGCTTACTAAACGGAATATATACCGATACAGGGAGTTTTATGCATTCCAACACCACCAAAAAGGTCCTGCAACAATCTGGATTGCTAACCAAAATTGGTGCGGATTATAAACTGATTCAAAAAAACAACTTCCAAAAAACCAATCTCAAAAAACTTAAATTAATGGGTGAGATTTTATCGAATATAGAATTGGACGAAGAGGGCGTGGTCCAAAGTGGAGTTAGAAAAATCACTATGGATAAATACCATGCTACATCGGATGATTTAACAGGTGTGGCGGATATGATTTGCTCGATTCCAAACACGCAATATTCAGTTTTATTTACAGAGACAGAAGAGGGACTTGTAAAAGCTTCATTGCGTACTAGAAAAGAAGATGTAAATGTAGCTAAATTAGCCGAGAATTATGGCGGGGGAGGTCACACAAAGGCTGCAGGATTTAGAGTTCAGGGATCTTTAAATAAAAAAACAATTTGGGGTTTTGATCAATTGCCAAAGAAAACAGACTAAATTATCATAGTATTATGATTAGATCATAAAATTATGTTAAGAAAACCAATTACTTTACTTTTATCCACCACACTCATCAGCTTGGCGAGTTTAGTAACTATAATTAAGCAATTCGAACCATGTAATAGTTATTCGGCCACGAGTTTTTGCGGTAGTGTAAATTCAGGATCTATTACATTTTTACAAACAAACTTGTTTTTATTCACCTTAAGTTTGTTCACCTTAATATTGTATTTGTTAAAGTTAATAAATAGAAACCCTCAATCAAATATAATCAAGGGTTCTTTTAGACAATCATTCTTGTTGTCTATTTTAATACAATTTGCAATGACTAGCAGCGTCTTTGGGATTTTGTACTACTGGAATCTCACATTAGTTGCTTGTATTTTATTTACTATAGAAGTGATAGCAAGAAAATAACTACAAGAAATTTATTTTATTCAGAGGCCAAAATCGAATCCAAGCCTTTCCTTTAATTTGTTCCCGAGAAACAAAAGAAGAAAGACTATCAGCAGAGCAAGGTTGACCAAAAGTTGTATGAAAACAATTTCTAGAGTCTGTAGACTGTAGTCTGTTATCGCCAAGAGCAAAATAATGATTTTCTGGAACGGTATACAAAACATCACTTTCGCCACCAGGCATTAGCGTGTTTCCAAGGTTGTCCAAGTTTAGGTAAGGCTCATCTAGTTTAACAAAATCATTTCCATTTTGTTTGTATACAAAACCATCTTTAATTCGAACGCTTTCCCCAGGCGAAGCAATAATCCGCTTAACATAAAATCTTTGAGATACAGCATTTGGTGCAAAAATAATAACATCATTGTTTTTAGGTGAGCCTATTTCGAAATTACCAATTTTAAGATAACCAAAAATATTTACTATCATACGATCACCGTATGCCATTAAACAACGTTCGTTGGTGTAATTAAGAGTGTTGCACATAGAAGGACCATAAACCTTGAAAGGAATCACTACATAGCTTCTGATAATAAGAGCAACTAAAACAACAATCAACAAATCTATAAAAAATTCAATCCAAGTTTTCAAAATAGTATATTAAAGTTGTAAAAAACACTTTAAAATGTACCTAAGCAGATAGTAAATTACAATTATTTTTATGAGACTAAATAGATTTTTATTTCGTAAGTATCTAGAGGAAGATGAAGTTTTACATGAGGTTATTCATCATCACATGGATTCTATACTAAAACCGTTTATACTAAATTTTTTAATTCTAATATGCGGTCCAATATTTGGATTTATTGCATTTTCGAATCTTTCATTTGTTTGGCTAACAATCATACTGGTTGGCGTTTTGCGTTTAACTACCAAAATATACACATGGTACTATAACGCATTACTTATTACAGACATGAATATTATAAACATTGAATGGGATGGAATGTTTAGAATGTTATCAGAGCGATTTGATTATAGTCAGATAGAAACATTTTCGTTCGAGATTTCTGGAGTTTTTAACACCTTAAACAATATTGGTACAATAACTATTGTAAAATTATCTGGAAACTCAAGAGAGATTCATGGGATTTATCATCCAAAAAAAGCTTCACATATTCTAATGGAGTACCAGGAAAAGTTCGCTAAAACACATTTACATAAAGAGCATGAAAGTTTGAAAGGGATGATTACTAAAATGCTACAAAGACATATAAACGAGACAGGAGTCACATTAATAGATGATATAGAGTAAATACACTTGTGCAATCAAGAAAATTTTTATTAAATATATATAGCAGATAAATAAACTAAAATGGAAAAATACGATGTTGTAGTGGGTTTAGAAATTCACTGCCAAATGAATACTAAAACAAAACTTTTTTGCGGTTGTTCGAACGATTCAGAGAATGCCGAACCAAATACAAATACATGTCCAATTTGCATGGGGTTTCCAGGACAATTACCAATGGTAAATCAAGCAGCAATTGAGAAGGGTATTAAAGCAGGCCTAGCACTAGGATGTGAGATTGCAAACACCTCAGTTTTCGATCGTAAAAACTATTTCTATCCAGATAGTCCTAAGGGTTATCAAATCACACAACAATACAGACCGATTGCACTCACAGGTGGAGTTGAGATAGAAACTTCTAATGGTAATAAAACTATTCGCATTCATCATATGCACTTAGAAGGCGATGCTGGTAAATTAACACATGTAGCTTCTGGAAGTTTGGTCGATCACAATAGATGCGATACACCACTAATGGAAATTGTATCAGAACCAGATATTACTTCTGTAGAAGAAGCCTCTCAATACGCACGAGAGATTCAAAGAATTATGCGATATTGCGGTGCAAGCGATGCAGATATGGAAAAAGGAATGATGCGTTTTGATGTTAACGTATCTTTAAAGCCAAAAGGTCAGAAAGAGTTAGGAACCAAAGTTGAGGTTAAAAACCTAAACTCATTTACAAGTATGGAAAAAGCCCTAGCATACGAAATCAAAAGACAAACAAAAGCCTTAGACAATGGTGAAGAGATTTTCCAAGAAACTCGTGGTTTCGACGATGCTAAACAAGTAACAACATCGCAAAGATCAAAAGAATCAGCAAACGATTATAGATATTTTCCAGAGCCAGACATTCCACCACTAACTCATGATCAAAAACTAGTAGCCGAAATAAAAGCTCAGCTACCAGAGTTAGCAATTAATAAGCGAAAAAAATACCGAGAGTATGGCATAAGCGAAGACGAAGTTTTTACACTCTCTAACACTCTAGAAATGGCGACGTTTTTCGAACAAGCAGTTGCAATTAGTAACGATCCAAAAAAAACATGTTCACTCCTTACCACAGTGTTATTAAAAAAACTAGCTGATGAAAATCTAGACATTACAGAGTCAAAAGTAACATCTACACACCTTGGAACAATGGTCAAACTTATTGCAGATGAAACAATTAGTTTTAATACAGCAAAAGGTAAGTTGATGGATTTAGCATTCCAAACAGGTGAATCTATAGAACATTTAGTTGAAAAACATAATCTTAAACAGGTTGTCGATTTAGGTTTGCTAGAGCAAGTGTGTCAAAAAGCTATCGAAGAAAATGCTAAAGCAGCAGACGATGTTCGTTCAGGAAATAATAAAGCTATTGGTGCTTTGGTTGGATTTTGTATGAAAGAATCGAAAGGGCAGCTAAATCCAGCTATGATATCTAAAAAACTCAACGAGTTGTTGAGCAATTAAGCTTTTTGTGATATAATTAAGAGAATTAACTTTTTAAACCATGTTAGAAACAACATATTCATTAGAACAAATATTTCAATCTTTACTGTATGTAGGTGGGGTTTTGAGTTTATTTTATTTAAGCATGGTTCTTAGACAGGTGTATAAAATCCTAAAAGATATCAGTAAAATTACAAATTCTACAAGCGATATAACAAATAGAGTACACTCACTAATTACTGGACCAATCGACATGGTTCTTGGAGTAGTATCTAAACTAAGTCCAATTATAGAAAAATCCATAAAGGATTATATGAAAAAGGCTAAGCAAAATAATAAACTAGAAGAATAGTGAAATATTTATTTATAGACTGCGACCTTAGACCAAACAGCACAATCAAAATAGATGATAAAAAAGACATTAACTACATTGTTAATGTCTTACGTTTTAAAAAAGACCAGCAAGTACTCCTTTTGGATGGATATGGTAAGTATAGTGAGTCTACACTCACCAGTTGTCATAAAAAGGGTATAGAGATACTCACAACAGCAGTAGAAAGCCAAGAATCAAATATAGATTTAAATCTCTATTTTGGAATGCCAAACAAGCTGCCTAAATTAGAACTGATTTTAAAAATGGGCACCGAACTTGGAGTAACGAATTTTTACCCGTTAAATACAGAGTATAGCCAGGTTCAATCAGTAGGTAAATTGGATAGATTAGAGCAGATAATCAAATCTGCTGCTAGTCAGTCCGAAAGCAAACAACTACCTGTTTTACACGATTTACAAAAGATAGGCGATATAAAAGATCAAAACCTATATGTTTGTGTTTGTAGGCAAGATAATAAGCTAATTACAGATATAGATAAATTCGAATCAGCCAATATACTAATAGGACCAGAAGGCGGACTTTCTGAATCAGATGTGAATCAGATAGCACAAAACAACAAAGCTCATTTTATCAGCCTTGGCAAAAAGATTTTAAGATTAGAGACGGCAGGCCTTCTTGCACTTGGTGTAGTAATGCTTAATGTGTCTAAAGACAAATAAGCTGCTTTCTATCATCAGAAATAAAACAGGAAATACAATAACAGCTTTAATAATACGTTTGTATCTTTCGGGCTGTTTTATTAAACGAAAAAACCACTCCAAGCCCATTGTTCTAACAAACACTGGAGCGCGCTGTACACTACCAGAGGTGTAATCAATGGCACCCCCTATACCAATAGCGATTTTTACATTCTGTAAGTATTGTATATTTTTAGCTATCCACTTTTCCTGCTTAGGAGCACCCAGAGCAACCAGTAAAATATCTGGTTTGAGATTATTAATTTCAGAGGCTAGTTTAGAATCCGACTCGATTGAAACAATTCCATCATAGTGGCCAACAATTTTTAAATTTGGATATTTTTGTTTAATTTTCTTTATATTTCCTTGCAACCCACCAAGAATATAAACTGTGTACTTAGGATCTGAAAAAATTTCTGCAACCAAGTCTGTTCCAGTTATTCGGTTGTGCTTGAGTCCAAAAAGTCGGAGTCCAAGGTGTAAACCAAAACCATCAATAATATTAAACGAATTGTTTTGTAATATAGATCTAAACTGAGAATCAAACAAGCAATCAACATACATCTCGGGATTAGGAGTTGCAATAAAAGTCGTAAACTGAATATGAGTTGAGTCTATTCTGCTATCTATCAATCCAAGTAAACTTGAGAAATCTTCAGCAAAGATCTTGGCTTTATGAAAGTTTAAAAAGTTACACATTGTTATTTGTTAAGAACCATAATGATATTATGGCTATTTTTCTTATTGGTCTTATAACCCTTTTTATCAACAAATACAAGTTTATAGCTTTTATAAGGAGACAAGAACATTAAAAATCTAAGACCAGTAACAGTAAATGCATGATAAAATCTGGGAGTCTTACCGAACTTTATATTTAAATCATTAAAGCGCCAAAAGTGAGCAAAAAAAGCAGCAACAAAGTTAGATAAGTATTTTCTTTGCCATAAATTCCAAACCGATACACAAGCAGTAGAGTTGGGCTTAGACCAATAAAAGAGTTTTCTTAAAAACAAAAGTCTATTGTAAAACCCATGTAAATGATGGAAACTTGCTACAGCGAAAATATTATCAAAACTATCCTTATCAAAGTTAGCATCTAGTATATTAGAGTTTACAAATCTCTTGTCTGACTGTGTGGATTGTACGTTTTCTTTTGCCATCTCTAGCATTTGAGAGGAAATATCGAGTCCTGTATATTTAATATTCAGATCATCTAAATGTAATAATAAACGGGCATTCCCACAACCAATATCTAAAACAGAAGCACCAGCAGATACAAAGTTTTTATATAAATCAAATTCGATCCATGGTTTGTTTCGAGAGGCTGAGAACTTAGAAGCTATAGAGTTATAAGATTTATCAACCTTAGAAAATAAAACCTTATGCTCATTTTTATTTAGCATACAAAATATTATATGCAGCTATTATAAACACTAAATCTAAATTTGACAATCAAGTTTAGATAAGCCAAAATAGACAAAAAACTATGAATTACGAAGTTCGCAAAGATTACAGTTTATTATGTAAAGAAGTTATACTCGCCATCTATGAATTTATAGAAATGGCTGGAGCTGAAATGTTAGATAAAAGAACTCTAGAAAAATTACGTAATAAGTTAACTAAAAAACACAAGCTAACTCCACCAAGAAATATTGAGTTAGTTGCAGCATACAATCAGTTGGTTGATCAACAAGCTATAGAGCCAAACGAAACCGTTTTGAATTTTATAATGAAAAGACGTGTACGAACCCTAAGCGGAATTGCCAATATTACAGTTATGCTGAAAGCTTTTGGTTGTCCAGGACAATGTATATTTTGTCCAACGCAACCCGGCATGCCAAAGAGCTACTTTTCGAATCAGCCAGCAATGCTTAGAGCAGTTCGAAACGACTTTGATGCATATACACAGGTAAAGGCGAGGTTAAATGGGTTAAAAACTCAAGGACATGATATTTCTAAAATAGACATAAGAACAGCAGGTGGTACATGGAGTTCTTATTTAGATGATTATCAAGAACATTTTATAAAATCCATATACTACGCTCTAAATCAGGGGGCTGGAGATATAGAAGACCTAGAAACAGCAAATAAAAAAATTAAAGAATTAAAATTAGAAGATCTTATATTAGAAAACGAAACAGCAACTAGTAGATGTGTGGGGTTGTGGGTTGAGACACGGCCAGACTGGATTACTAAAAAAGAAATTCACAAACTAAGAAGGTTTGGAGTTACCGGTATCGAACTTGGGGTCCAAACAACAGACGATAAAGTAAATGAATTTAATAAAAGGGGACACAACCTGGAGCAATCAGTAGCTGCCACAAAATTATGTCGAGATAGTGGTCTGAAAATTTGTCACCATTTAATGCCAAATCTACCAACTTCCACACTAGAATCTGATTTGCAAAGTATCAGCGATACATTCGAAAAAGACATACTAAATCCAGATTATATTAAAATTTACCCATGTATGGTTGTTCCTTTTACAGAACTTGCAACCATGGTCGAGAAAGATCCGTCTTTGTTCAAAGCCTATTCAGATAAGCAGTTGTTTGAATTGCTAGCAAAAACAAAGTCGATTGTTCCTGAGTATTGTAGGATTATTAGAATCCTCAGAGATTTTCCATCTGACTTAGTTCTTAAAGGATCCAAAACGCTCAATATGAGACAACTATTAAAAGATCACAAGATACAATGCAAATGTGTGCGGTGCCGAGAAATTAAAGATGAAAAATTCGAGTTAGAAAACGTGCGACTCAAAGCAGATGAATATAGATCGAATCAAGGAACTGAATACTTTATCCAAGCATACGAACCAAATTTAGATAAACTGATTGGACTAGTTAGACTAAGAACTGTAGACAATCAAGAAGATATCTTTATAGAGGAAATTAAAGATTGTGCACTAATACGTGAACTACACGTGTATGGCAAAACGCAAGGTTTAAAACGCAAGCAAACATCAACTTCTCAACATGTTGGTATTGGCACACAATTAATGAACTTTGCAGAAGACAAAGCAAAATCATTAGGATATAATAAAGTCGCAGTAATCTCGGCCATCGGCACCAGACAATACTACGAGAAATTAGGTTACCAAAAACAGGGGACTTATATGGTAAAAGAATTATAGTCTTGTCACAACTAGGGGTTTCTGCTATAATAATTGTAAAATAACCCCCACCCAAATGACAGGATCATCTCCTACTAGTCAACCTAGTCCGTCGCCAGCTGCTAGTTCTCAAAACGCAAGACAATCATTAGTAGATCTTAGAGAGGCTATAGATTTAAAATCCCAAATAGACACTCAAACCACAGAGAGCCAAGCATTATTGGCTCAACAAATTTCGGATTTAACAAAACAAGTAAGAAAAGAAAGACTCTTTAACAATGAGAATCCATTTGAAGATTCATCCAGGTTTGATTTT
>CBFHYO010000063.1:0-5182 GCA_965660075.1 Patescibacteria group bacterium | reverse complement strand
ACAAAAGGATTAAACTTTATGAATAACAGTCGTAACAACACCCCACACCATAAACTCTTCTAACTCTGTAACATCTAAAGGTTTATAATGTTGATTTTCTGGATATAAATAAGTACGCCCGCGTATTTTCACAAAACGCTTTACAGTAAATTCGCCCTCGACCATTGCTACAACGACATTACCATGTTTTGCATTTAATGAACGGTCTACAATCAACATATCACCAGTATATATACCAGCATTAACCATAGAATCACCCTCAACCTTAACAAAAAAAGTTGCTGCCTTGTTCGATACCAAAGCCTCGTTTAAATCGATATAGCTTTCTAAATAATCATCGGCAGGAGACGGAAAACCAGCTTGTACCAAAGCGCCAAACAAAGGAACTCGAGAAATAGAATTATCACTACCACTTACCACTACTGAAGATTTAAGTTTTGAAAATTTAAACATAGCAATTGATTTATATACAAAGTGAGTATACACTCACCATTTAGAGTTTGCAATATAAATTTAAAAAACCATTTTAAAATGGCCTTATAAAAACAAAAAAGCAACAAAAGTTACATCACCTTTTTAAAACCAGATTCACACCAAATAGACTGAGCTTCTTGAAAAACTTTAGAAGAATAAGTAAAAAATTCACGTATTTGAGATTCTGTTAAATCAAGAGAGGATTCCATTTCTGCAATAAGTTTTTTCAACAAATAATTATTTTCATCTAAATAGTACATTTTAGATGTAAAATGTGGTTTCAAAATTATACGTCCACTAAAAGACATGCACTGTAAACAATATAAAAAACCATCTTCTACATTCAAAAAACGCAAAAATAAATATGGCATTGCAGAACGTGTTCTATCGGCTATATCTGGAGTTGGCAAAACTAAATCTAACTCACCAATATTATAAATATAAGAAAAATTATATTCTCGATATGGAGTTTCTACACTCCAAGATAAGTCAAAATTAGAAGTAGTTCCAAATAAAGAAATATCCGAATAAAAAACTGCCGGAAACTGACAAGGATTAATACAGCTAACTTCTATTTCATCGCAAAGCAAATCATCAGAAATCAAAACAGGTTCCGCCATGTAAAAAGAAGGGTCAAAAAAGTACTGTCGACCCCGAGAATCAGTAATCAAACATGCTCTATGAGTTTTTGCAGCAATCATTGTTTGAACAGACAAAGGGTACATTTCACAATCTATACCATCACTTTTTGAATAATTTTCACATATTTCAGCAACCTCTAAAGACTTGGCAATACAATTACCACCAAATCTAGAATCCATCTGATCTCCCACAGCAAAATAAGCTCCACTCAAATTATTCAGCGGTTTTGATGACACATTTTGTAAAGCAGAAATTAATTTATGATCCAAAATAAAATATAAATACCAACAAAGGATATCTATCTTTTTAAATATGTCAAGCTGTAAAACACAATTAAAAACAGCGAAAAGAATTGAATTTATTCATAAGAACTAGCGTCTCAAGACAAACTTGCTGGTAATAATCAAAACTAATGTCCAATGATTCATAAAATTGCTCGCGAAACACAGAATCCACCTGGCAAAAATACCCACTCGATGGAAATGGATGAAAAGTCCAAACCCATTCTTTGGTTGCATGCAAAAAACAAACCGTATTCAAAAAACCAGTTGAGAGATTTAAAAAGCGCAAAAAAAACATTTCTGGAGCTTTGCGATTTAACTCGAAATGAAAATCATTTACAATCCTCGGAAATGGATTAAGAATATCAAAATCAAAATAAGAATTAGTAGTCTCTAAATTAGGCAACTCAACACGCCAAGTAACATTTAAACAATTATATTTTCTTCGACTCAACTCGATACGACCAGACAAGTCCAACTCTAAATTAGTCATCGCAAAATCAGAATCCACCAACAAAGACTTTCGCATAAGCAAACATGGATCAAAAAACCTTTCCCCATCAATCAAAGCCGCCACATGTGTGCCATTAACAACTTGTAACATCAGAACATCTGCAAACAAAGATTCTTGCAACAAATTTACTAAATACAAACAATTACCTCCAAGTTCTACAGGAAAATCTTCTGCAATACCAAAGTAACTCCAATAATGACGTAGATTATTAATTACAGGCACAACAGAAAAATGATTAAATTTCAAAATGTTTTTTACAAAGCCATTTCTATTAATACAAGTTAAGACAGAACTTGTAAATATTTAAAAAAAATGTTAAAATAACATGATATTTATAAAATTAAATAAAATAACCCCTTAAAAATGACTGACACTAGAGAAACATTTAGTCCTGAGAATCACATAAAACGAGAAGGAACAGAAAGCACAGAAATAAGTCTTGAAACACTTAAAACAGCTGTTCGTACATCACAAGATAGTCCATTAAATCTCGAAATTGATAATGAGAACATTTCACAAGCAAGAGATTATTTAATCGAACACCAATCCATTATTAACAGAATTAGAGAATCAAACGCCATCACAGTAGAATACAACGAACTTTTTAATAGTCTCACCACCCCAAGTGTACCAAATTTTGAGAATCTAACACCCCAAGAAAAAAGAAAACACCGTATATCCGCAGAAGAACAACTAACAGACGACAAAAAACTAACTATTTATAAAGAAAGGGTAAGAAAATTTTACTTAGAAAGTATAAAGCTTATCAAAAAAATGCATGCTTTAATTCTAAAAAAACAAAAACTAAAACTTAAATACCAATACGCAAAATATAAAGAACTTCAACAACAATTAAAAACCGAAAAATCAAGTTATACACGTGCATTAAGAGAATACCGCAGCGCAGACGAAGGTGAGAAAGCGAGCAAAGAAACTGCACTAAGAGTTAGCCTAACAACATATCTTAATACCGAATTTGAAGTTAAACTACAAGCTAGAAAAATCCAAGCCACAAGAAACAACATTCGACTTTACAACTCAAGAACCCTAGAACAACTTGGAAAAGTGCCAGCTAACGATAATGATACACCAACAATGAATCACGAAATTTATGTAAATACCAAAATGGCATATCTTACTGCCGAAACAGGTAATAGAAGTGCAAAATTAACTGCGTGGAAAGCTGCAAGAACACAATATTTACAAACCAGAACTGAAAAATTGAATGAATACACAGAAAACGAAGACAGTGTAACTCTTTACAATGCTAGAAAATTTGAACTCCAATCCTTAAGTAGATTAAGAGACAAGTTAAGCAGTGTTTCAAATATGACTTTAAATGAGGAAGTGGATAATATAAAAGATGATGCCAGGTCAAACTATGAACCTTTATTGTCTAACTACTCACTCCTAGACGACACTGAAAAAGATGAAGCCCAAACTTTACAAGTAGTCGCACAAGCAATCGCAAACTCAAGTTCGAGAGAAGAAACCACAGTAACAAATCCAACAAATTTACGCGAAGATGAAAATGATCCAAGAATAACTTCAGGCCTTGATCTAAAGGGGCATATAAACATTTTTGGAACTTTTGAATTTGTAGAAACAGATCAAGAACAACCAAGCCGCCTAGCTACCAGAGAACTTAAGGGTGACAATCTAGTAAATAATACAAGCACTCCAAGCTTACGAGCAGGCCAAAAAATTCTTTTTGATTTTATTCACCCTCCAACAAGCATCCCAGTTACAATAAATGACGGGGATGACAGTGCAGAGGAGCACTTATACATGCGTATTAGAAGTATAGACGGAGCAAACGTAAGTAGACAAGGCCTGTACGTTTCAACAAGGTATCTAAAACAAACCGAATATCAATTAAATCAAGGCGAGCTCGAAACCAGGACACAAGCACAAGCACGAGAACAACAAGCGCAAGAACAACGAGAACAAGAACGACAAGAACAACTAGAACAACAAGAACAAACTGAAAACGCAACTTGGTTTAAAGATGTCACTTTAGAAAATGCAGGCAATTTAAATGCATCAGCATTGGAAAGAGTAGCAATAAGGAAATCTGGGGGTTTGTATGAACTAAATAAAGATATAGTCACAGATCGTGAAAATCAACAAAAAGTACAAGCATGGCTAACTCTTTTCAACACTTGGCACGGTAGCAATTGGACTAATACCCAAATAATGATAAAAGCTAAAGAAAAACTAAGATTTTCTACTCGACATGAAAAAGTCCACTACGCCCTCGCCAAACTAGGAGTTGATGAAAGAGACCAGAGCAAACTACAAGCACTAGGAATTAATGAAACAGCAACAACACTTACAGAAAACGAAATAACTATCGGTAATTTAAAAATCAACCTCAACCGTATAAACGTTTCAGTCAACCCTGTGATAACAACAGGTAATGATAACACAAGAATTACTAATAATGAAATCTTAATAACTTGGGATACAGATGGACTTGACAATAGAACAATCCATTATAAATTAGTAAATGGAAGCTGGGAAGTAGGCGAACACAACGATGACTACTCTAGCAACCCAGTTGCAGAATTAACAACCACAGCCACAGCCACACCCTAGCTCTTAAAACACCCACTCCCTAAAAAGCCACGATAGGCCGATAATGGAGATGGATGTGGAGTAACCACAACATTATGCCTTGATCCATCGATCAAGGCTTTTTTTGTCTCTGCAAATTTACCCCAAAGTAAAAACCTCACACCAGATTTATTATCCGAAATATATTTGATTACAAAATCAGTCCACTGGCTCCATCCCAATTTAGCATGCGACATTGGCTTGCCTGGCAGTACAGTTAAACTACTGTTTAAAAGCAAAAATCCAGAACGCGACAAAAAAGACAAATCACCGTTATTCCAATCTACAGTGTAGCCTGCAGATTCGAGTTCTTTATATATGTTTTTCAAACTCGGAGGCAACTTAACCCCAGGCGAGACAGAAAAAGCCAAGCCATTTGCCTGTCCTTCTCCATGATACGGATCTTGCCCAACAATTACTGTGTGGCAATTGTCAAAACTACAGTCGCTAAAAGCACGTAAAATAGATTCTCGCGGAGGATATACCACTTTAGCACCACAAGTCTCATAATTAGTAAAAGCCTGCTCTAAAGCTGAATTAAATAACTCTTGTGGCCAATCATATTCGCTCCCACGAAACTTAGCTTTTGTCATTTTTAGATCCGTTTACTATATCATTCATTTTTTTATGAAAATTTTGCACCGCCTCGGATTCA
>CBFHYO010000062.1:0-5664 GCA_965660075.1 Patescibacteria group bacterium | reverse complement strand
TCATTTTTTTATGAAAATTTTGCACCGCCTCGGATTCATCATGCATTTTTCGTAACTTCATTAATCCCCCTTTTAATTTTCCAACTAGTTTTTCTTTATCCATTTTTATAAGTTTAAATTTTTTATAATTTTATTTTCCTTTAAATTATTCGCGTATTCTTGTTTTGCAACTTCGGTTTTTTTATCATACAAACTCACCATCATATTTAACCTCGGGTTCGATGCAAAAAAGTCTCGGTGTTTGTTAATAAATCTCCAATACAAGGCATCCCAAACTCCACACCAATCAGATTTCGAGTAATCACTCATTTTAAGTAAATAATTCGACCCAGAAATATATGGTTTAGTTGTAAGCAATCCTCCATCGGCATATTGGCTCATGGAATATACATTTGGCACCATTACCCAATCATATGCGTCGATAAACATTTCCATAAACCACAAATAAATATCATCAGGATCAATTTCGAGCAAACACATAACATTCCCCAAAACCATCAATCTTTCTATATGATGACAATAAGCAAAGTCTAAAGATCTTTTAATAGAAACATCTACTGGCAACAGACCTGTTTCGGCTGTCCAAAATTCTTTTGGTAATTTATTTTTGGAATTAAAAAAGTTTTTATTACGAATATTCACGCCTTCAATCACATACATAGCACGCATAAATTCACGCCAGCCCATTATTTGGCGAATAAAACCCTCTACAGATTCGATTGCTACTCCTCGCTCAAAAAACACATCCAAAGCTCGTCTGATAACTTGCATTGGAGTCAGTAAACCAATATTTAAACACGAAGAAAGCATGGAGTGATAGACAAAACTATACTCACGACTAATCGCATCTTCATATGGACCAAACAAATCAAATTTATATTCCAAAAAATATTCCAATAACTGATGCGCCTGCAAATGATTGGTTGGATAATTAAACTGCATCAATTCACCATAGTTTTCTGCAAAGTTTTTTTCTACATATTCTTTGGCTTCACGCACATAATCAGAATTTTCAAAACTCATACTGTTAACTGGCACATGTCCCTTTGGTAACTTTTTACGATTACTTGTATCGAAAGTTAGTTTACCACCAACAAAACTACCATCAGCTTCGATTAAAATATTGTGCTTTTTTCGCATAGCTCTATAAAAACTTGTTTGGTTGTAAGATTTTTTATCTTTAAAAAATTCATCAAGACTTTCTTTCGACTCAATAAACATAGGTGTTTCCAACACCACAAGTTCCAAACCTAATCTTTTAGTCATTTTCTTTAAACGTTTTTCTAGATCAAAATCAACTACATCAAAAACAGTAATTTCCTTAATACCTGTATCCTTAAAGCTACTTAAAAAACATTCCTTGGTGTGTTCAATATATTTTTTACTATCAATTGGTAGGTTATCAAAATACTCACGCATAGAAGCCCTATGTAAAACCAACTTTTGTTTATGAAACTTGAAAAAATATTTTTCGTCTCCAAAAAACAAACTATGCTCTATTAAGAAAACGCAATCAAACGACTTTAAAAATTTAGCCTCTAGTGCAAATAGCTGATTGGGAAATAAAAATAAAATTTTCATGAGCGCACAAATTTAAAATGCTTATCTGTCGAATTTTGCTTATCAAAACTATATCCATCTAAATCAAACTTTTGAATATCCTCTAAGTTTTCAATCCGACTACGAACAATCCAATCGGCCATAACCCCACGAGCTTTTTTGGCATAGATTGCTACAATTTTTGGCTGACCATTTTTTATTTCATAAAAATCCACATCTAACACATTTTGGCTTAGAGCAGAAAAATCAATCGCGTGACTATATTCCTTAGATGCCAAATTAACAACATCTCCGCCTTCATTTTCCAAAAAGTCTGTTAACTGATTACCCCAAAATTCATACAGATTTTTTGCCGTTCTTTCACCATTCTGTTGCACCGGTAGTTTAGTCTTCATTTCGAGTCTATAAGCTTGAATAAAGTCCAAAGGCTTTAAGACTCCATAAAATCCAGAAATAATCCGAATCACCTTGTCTGCATACTCATAATCATCCAAAGAATACTCTTGCAAATCAAATCCGGAATAAACATCACCAGTAAAGGCCTGCAAACAAGCTCTAGAATTTTTTTTAGTCATTTGTAATTGCATATTCGCAAATCTTTCAGCGTTTAAGTCTGCCAATTTTTCTGATATAGACATAAGTTTCTCAATTTCTGGTACTGAATATGCTCTCAAATTTTCGAGTAAAACTTTCGATTGCTCAAAAAAATTTGGCTCTCGAACATCAAACTGCATTAATTCTCGATCATAATCTTGAGACTTAGATGGCGACAATAAAACTCTTAACATTCTTCTGGGTTATATTTCTTTTTCGATTTTTTCTTAGCACGTCTTTTCTTTTCACGTAGTTTATCAATTTTCGACATAGTTTTCGAGTTTTTTGGATCTAGTTTCATCTCAACTTTTTCAATTAAAATCCTTAAAGCGGTTTTTAAATTAGCTTCACGCTCGCGATACTTTTGCATTTTTACACTTTCACCAGTCGGAGAATGCACCAAATACACACAATTATTTGTTTTATTTTTTTTCTGACCACCCTTTCCAAAACCTTTAATAAACTGACATTCAAAATCGGATTCCTGTAATCCAAGTTTTTCGACAATTCGTAAAGTCTCTTTCTTAAGCAGCTCAAACATTTTATAATACATTTAACTTTCACCCAAACTATGACACAAGCGCTCAAACTTCTCAACATTCTTCTAATAACAATAATCCCACTTGGATTTTTAAATACAATTCAATCCCCTTTTGCTGGAGGTAAATTTGTTATTTTCCAATTTATCCTTGGGATATTTTTAACATGTTTTGCAATAGAAATTTTTGATAAAAAACAAATTCAATTCTACAAACCCCAAAACTCCAAACTTTTTAATTGTAGTATTCTTACTCTCGCTCTATGCCTTATTTACACACTCTTTTCGCAAACTCCAGTAATATCACTTTTTGGTAGCATAAATAGATTTATGGGCATGTACACCTATAGCTTAGTATTTCTAGTTTTCTTTCTTAATATATTTTTTACACCCAACACCTCAAAAAAAAGCATCCAAAAAAAACTCATTAAAAGCTTAATATTTACAGCAAATATTGCAGCCCTCTATGGAATCTTCCAATACTTTGGAGTTGAATTCTTTTTCGCCAAATTTAACAGTAACCACTTTCATGGCAGAATTTTTTCTCTGAGTGGCAACCCATCATTTTTTGGACAATTTTTGGCCCTAAGCGGACTCTGCACATTTTTTTACAATAAAAAACATTGGTACTACAAAGCCTCTTTTATTCTTCAATTTTCAGCACTTATTCTTACATCTACAAGAGCCAGTTTTATTGCTTTTATTTTAGGTTTAATACTACTAAATGTTAAAACAATCAAAAAACATTTTAAAAAATATTTAATTTTAATAGCTCTAGTTAGCTGCATTTTTATTGCATCTAACTTTAAACAAATAACAAGTTTGAATTCTCTACAGTCACGTTCACACATTTGGAGCTCGACAATAGAACTAATCAAACAAAAACCTCTTGGCTATGGACTTGAAAACATAGAAACATTTTTTCCACTAACCCAAACACCAGAGTTTAACATTTACGAAGATAATATCTACAAAACAGTAGACAAAATCCACAATCAACCACTCTCAATTCTATACTCCTCAGGAATTATTGGCTTTTTAACATTTCTATATTTTATATTTCTTATTATCCAAAACTGGTTTAAGGAAACAAGCCCACAAAAAAAACTAGTCTACACACTAGTCATTGTTAATTTAATCCAAAACCTTCTTAACTTTTTCGATTTAACAACATTATTAATTCTAGCAATTTTATTATCACTCCAAATTTCTACCAAAACCAAATCGCAAATAAACTATCCCAAATCCTTAACACTTATATTTCTAACTCTTGGATTAATCATAATTCAAAACGCGAGCACCTATACAAATGGCTTGTATCAGTACCGGCAATACAAACAATTGTTTTACACAAATTATGCACAATCTCAGAATCATTTAGCTCAAGCGCTTAATTCTTTACCAAATCAAATAAACCTGTGGTTAGAGCTAGGTTACTCCAATTTAGACCAACGTCTAAAAACTTATGAACAATTGCACAGACTTCAATCACCAATGCCACACCCGCAAATATGGCTAGCAAAAGGCATCGAAGGAGCTCAGCCAGAACTTGCAAATAATATTTTCACAAGTATACACGAAAAAAACCCACGAAATCCAATCTGGTTACTTGAATTACTTTTGCACCAGCAAAAGACTAATAACCCACAATATTCGCAAACACTCAAGATGTTTAAAGAAATGTTCAAAACTATTTGGGAACCACCATTTTCACACAAAGATCGTACATTTATTAAAAACTTTCCACAGTACGAAAAACTAAAAAACACCCAATAATTTGGGTGTTTTTATTTTAATAAAACTCAACTTAATTATTGATCGGTATAATTCACAATAATATCTCCATTTTCCACGGCACGATCTACATGCTGCTCTAAATTTTCTAAAAAGTTCTCCACGTCATCAGTGTGGTGAACTTTATCTTCAACACCATGACCACTAAAAATACGTGGATCATCAGTACATTGCAATTTATATGTTTCTAAAAATTCAACATAAGCATCACTCGGCGTTTCACTCGTGTAATAAAAAATCTTTGAAGGTCTCGAATCTGGATTCTCAGAAAAATAGTTTTCCCAATACTCACGTGAACTAATTGGGTTTTCTGCTAATCGAAAAAATTGTCTAGACGAAATAAACACATCTCGCAACTCATTATTAGAATATCTTAAATTAGAAATTAAGTTCTCTACAAACATTTCATCAACTTCTTCCATAAAATCCAAAAGATTATCCTCCAAATATTCAATGACAGCTGACAAACCTTCTTGTGCAAGTTCTAAAATATTTTGTTTATTATCTTCACAAAATTTAATAGCTTGAGACAACTGCTCTTCTTCTATAATTAATTCTTGATTACTATCCAAAGAATACTTACTCCCTGAGACAGCATCGACTAGAGCATTGTCTTTGATAAAAACAACACCACACCCCAAATCAATTCCATTCTCTTTGTAAACAAACAAATCATTATTAGTAAAAGTACAATCACCTTTATAAATTGGACTCTGTCGATCTGTATCAAAAAACATGGTATTTTCTGAATTAAAATTCGCTTGTGAAGCAATATAAGCTGTTGGAAAATACATGAAAATCTCATTACCAGTTTCACAACCATAACTACTATCATGTACATTATCGGATGTAAAATGCATTGCTAAATAATCATGAGTATGGCGACGGTTTAGATAATGTTCAGTCAGGATTTTTTTAACAGAATCAATTAACTCTTGTTTGTTTTTTACATTAAATACATGCTCATCATTCATTTGTAAAAAGTCCCTTAATAAAGTTCCAGAATCCATCCTTGCCATCAATGGAGATTTGAAAGTTCCAGAACCAAGTAAAGTTTTAAAACTATTAAAAAAACTATATTTACCAACCTGATGCTCAGCTAACAAACCATGATCACGAATCCCTTGTCGAGTAATGTGCATACAACCATTGGCTGGCAATTCTAGATCTTTTAACAA
>CBFHYO010000061.1:0-2753 GCA_965660075.1 Patescibacteria group bacterium | reverse complement strand
TGTTTTACGGTTTAGCGATATTCATATTGAAAGAGTTGTTAGTTTGACATCTGGATTGCAAAATTGTTTTGTCAAAAATTCAAAAAAGAATTAATATAAAAAAGCTATAATATTGGTTATGTTAAATTTTTTAGCTCGATTGATGGGGTTGGTAGTCATGGGTATTTTCTTTTTAGCCCTTGGATTTTTTATTTTTAGTTCCTATTTGGGATTTGATTTTTCTGATAAATTTGAACTCGAAAAAGCTTCATCAACAGCTTTAGCTAATTCTAGAATGTTAAAGGCTGAAAAACTTTCAGAAGATGAATTTCAACAGTTTGTTCAGATGAATCAGGCTCAGGAGTTGGAAACAATTACGCAGGCATCTGATTTAATGACCGATTCAACTACAAAACAGTCTTTAGTTGTTGCTCCTGCAAAATCTGATTATGAGGTTTTAAATAAGTTGTCTCTAAGTCAATTGGCGAACTTTATAAAAACAGGTGAAACTGTTTTGGTTTTACTTGATAATTCTGTTTTGGATAGTCCAATGTACAATAGTAAGGAAGTTGTAATGACTGAGGTTTTAAGTGTTGATGGTAAAGTTGTTGAGACTAGTGAGTATGGTATGTATATTAATTCACGTTATATATACCCTATAAATGATTTTGTAGAAGCTTTTATGGCAGGTGGTCAGGTTGCTGTGAAACTTTAAACTTCTTCCTTTAGAATCCAATTTAGTGGTTTTGAACAAGGATGGAGTTTGAGAGCCCTCCAAGTTCGTAAATTTTGCATATTTTCAAGTCTCGTTCTAGAAAGACTTGGATTTGTCTAAAGCGTGCTTGTCTTGAGTCACCTTCTATTTCGAAACAGAAAAGTTGTTGGCTGTATTCTGGGTTGGGCGAGAGTGAATGAATTTTAAATATTTCTACTTGATGTTCTTTGAATGGATGTAGGATATTCAGCAATTGGTTTGTAGATTTGGACTCTTCTATTTGAATACCAATGTAACTTTTGTTTTTGATTTTTGAATGTGGTTGGATGTTTATTAAGCCGTAGGTAATTTGGTCGTTTGTGGGGTCGTTAAGTGTTTCGCTGATTTTTTGAAGATCAAGAATTTTTAATAGATCCTCTGGAATTATACAGCAGACTTCTTGATTGTAGAGACTGTGTTCTATAGCAGTTTTTAAATCTGGAGTGATAAATTGTTTAAGTTTTGGAAATTTGTCTTTGAGAAAATTTTCACATATATCAAAGTTTTCTTGCGTGCTGCAGATTGTAGAAATGTTTCTACTACTTGCGGCGAGTGTGAGTTTTGGACTGAGGTTTAGTGTGTCCCAAATATAAAAACGATTTTCGATTAAAAATTTTATATTCTTGTGATTTATTCCATTCTTTGGATTATGAATCGGTAAAATTGCAAAGCTGCTTTTGTCTTTTTGTAACTCATGGCTAATTTCTTTTAGGTTTTCTGATGGGTGTTTTATTGCTTGTGGAAAAAACTTTTCGGCTATTTTGTAGCAATTTGAATATTTTGGGCCAAATGTAAAAATTTGCATTAAAAAACTCTTATTATTTTCGTAAATAATAAGAGCTTTGATTAGTTGGTTCAACTTTATTGGTTAGCCTTACTGAAAAATTGTTTTGTAAACTCTATAGTGATTTCTTCAAGTTGATGAATTTCTTGAATTGATGATTGTTCGTGTTCTCCGTGCGAATGTTTTTTATCAACTCCGTTGACTATACATGGTATTTGGTAGTTTTGAAAAAATCTACCATCCGACCCTCCATGTTCTTTTTTAAACTCTACTGATTTACCGGTTATTTTTTCTGTGATTTGTTTAGCTAATAGTAGATATGGGTGCTGACTTGAAACTTCGAAGGCTGCATCTATAAATTTATTTTGGTGTTTGATGTTATCGTTATCCATTGATTCAAGTAGCTGGAGTATTTGATTGTGATCATCTACGTTTGCTGTTCGAATATCTAGAGTGAGTTTTGCGTGTTCTGCTACGGAGTTAAATGCTTCTCCACCCGAAATAATACTTGGGTTGACGGTCGAGAAATATTCGGACTGAGTTTTGGGAAAATTTTCTTGGAAGTTTTTTGCATAATCAAATAGCATTTGAATTGCGCTGTTTCCTTGCCATGGGCGAGATCCGTGTGAGCTTATCCCGTGAAAAGTTATTTCTGTGAAGATAATACCTTTTTGATTGGTTATAATTGTATCCAATCCCGATCCTGAGTCTGGCATGATCACACAATCAGTTCTGAATCCGTAGGTGTCGAGAAGTGGTTTAATACAGTTATGACCTCCAGATTCTTCGTCTGTTGGTAGTAGTAAGCAAATATCAAGATTTGGGTTTTGGTTAACTATTTGAATAAAAGCATTGATCATGCTTGCTGCTGGGCCTTTCATGTCTCCGGCTCCTCGTCCAAAAAGCATTCCGTCTTTTGTGTATGGTTTGAAGCATTTCGATGGTCCTGCAACTACATCTAAATGGGCGTAGAACGTTAGTTTTGGGTTTTTAGTACTTTTTGTACTAATTATAAGAGTCTCAAATTCGTTGTGGATGAATTTTTCGATTTGTAAATTGCAGTTCGTGCTTTGATCGACGTATTGTTCTACGAAATTTAACAGTTTTTTTGTCTCATTTGGATTTGACAATACTGATTCGAATTCTATGAGTTTTAATGCTAAGTCTATAGTCTTCATTTTATATGGTTAGCTGTTCTATTCTGTGAGTTGTTTCTTGTATGTATTCGTCTAATGC
>CBFHYO010000060.1:0-18388 GCA_965660075.1 Patescibacteria group bacterium | reverse complement strand
GGCCTTTGATAAAATTCCATAAATACAAAGTTTATAAGAAATCAAACTAGCACACTGATAAGCTTTCTGACTAGCTAAATTTAAAAAACACTAACGCTCTACCCTCGGAAACAAAATCTGTTTCTCACCGAGCAGATGCCCAGCCACAAAATTTGCATCGAAATCAACCAAGTTAAGAACCTCAAGCCCACGAGCACAAACCCCTGGCATAAACGGGCTTAACATTCGATTGGCTATCCGCAAACCTTCAAGCAAGTTAAACATTACCACTTTCAATTTATCAAATTCCTCCGCCTTGGCCAACGCCCATGGCGCCTGATTTTCGACATAAGTATTTAACTCACTACAAAATTCGATAATCAATTCACAAACTTTCTTTAGATTGAAAGTATTAAAAGCCTGCTCCACAGACTCTTGCAATTTAGAAGCTAATTCAGCAAACTCAAAGGAATCTTGGACAAAAACCTCACCTTCAAAATATTTATGATTCATTGCTACAACACGGCTTAGACAGTTCCCAAACTTATTTCCAAGCTCTGTATTATACACTACATCAAAACGCTCCATATCGAAATCTCCATCGTCTCCGGTTGGAATTTCACGACACAAATAAAAACGCAGTGCATCGACACCATAAACATCTTTAACTTCGTATGGATCGACAACATTTCCAAGAGACTTACTCATCTTGACACCATCTTTTGTAATCATTCCATGAACAAAAATATTTTTTGGTAACTCAAGACCCATAGATTTCAGCATACAAGGCCAGTAAATAGCATGAAACTTTAAAATATCCTTACCAATAACATGATGAGCACTCGGCCAAAAATCCCCCTCGACACCATTGTTAACCAAAGCAGTATAGTAGTTAGTCAAAGCATCGGACCACACATACATCACATGTTCGTTATCATTAGGAACCTCGATCCCCCAGTCCAAACTCTTTTTTGGGCGCGAAAAACTCACATCATGCAACCCTTGCTCAACCATGTTAATAATCTCTTTGGCACGATATTCTGGGTAAATTTTTAGTTCACCAGATTTCAGCACTCCAAGTAACCAATCCTGATATTTGGATAGGCGGAAAAAATAGTTTTCTTCTTTTACTTTCACAGGTGGAACACCATAATGTGGAACATTTCCATTCTCGTCTAAATCTTTTTCCAAGATAAAACTCTCCGAACCTACACAATAAAGCCCCTCATACGAATCTTTGTAAATATCACCCGCCTCAACCATTCTTAGCCATAAATCTTGAGCAACTTTTTTGTGCAACTGGTCTGTAGTCCGCACAAAATAATCATTTGAGTAAGCAAAATCTTTGTTCATTTGCCGAAAAAACTCAGAAGTCTCATCTACAAATTCTTGCGCAGTAAGTCCATTGTCTTCAGCCTTTTGCTTAACTTTCAATCCATGTTCATCTGTACCAGTTAAAAAGAAGGTCTTGTCCCCCCGCAATCTGTGATACCTTGCATACACATCTGCCAACAAATTCTCAAAACAATGTCCAATATGCGGTTTGGCATTAGCATAATGGATAGCCGTAGTTATATAAAAATTATTCATCGTATTTATTAAATCTACGATAAATTTAGCAAAATGGGCTTGTATTAGCAAACAAGAAATATTCAAAGGCTAATAACTACATAGCAAAATTCCAATAGGACTAAGATCCACAGCAACCTATCTACTTTACAATTTCAAATACAATAAAAACAGATTTTCAAAAGGTGTGCAAATTTTCACCTTGCAGACAATCATTAGAACAATTATCATATTAGCTTAAAGAAGTTTTGCACATGCTTTGTGCAAAACTTGTGTATAAACTCTATATAACAAAGTAGACAAAACCTACGCTACCGTCAAAACATCTTCAGTTTCAGAATCCATTGATACATCAATCAAACCAGGCACCATCACTCGGTAATCCCCAACTACAACAGGCTCATCACTGAACTTTTGAAGAAATCCCTCAAGACAGACTAAATCTGATAATTTTCATCTTCTTCATCCTCTCCAATGGATTCCTCATGACCCTCTTCGCCTTCCTCTCTATCGGATTCACCATAATCCTGTTCACCTTCCTCTCTATCGGATTCCTCCTCATCATATTCTTCTTGCTCAGATACATCATCAAACCTCTCATCGCCAGCATCAAACCCACCTCCTTCATCTTCAAGACCTGAATCCGATTCATCACTACTGCCTTCTAGACCTTCTTGGCCGGATTCTTCAGCATTCTCAGAATCACTAGAAACTCCACCCTGAGAACCAAGCAAAGACCTCTCGACTTCACGAGCCTTAGCCATGACCCGCTCCACCTTTAAGTCATTATCTAGAATCGGATCATTATGCAAATTACTAAATAAATCAAAAACAACTTTATAATCATCATATTTTTCCATTACGGACTTAACCTTAAGAGCATAAGCCTTCAAATCAGCATTACCAGACTCCCTCAAACGAACAATAGCCGAGTTTACATCGGCAATATCCACAGCTTCTCTTAAATACCATCCATCAAAAGCACTTACAAGATAGCCACGATCAATCAACCCGCTCAAATTATTCAAGGCTCCACTTACCAATAACAAATCACTAGAATACTCTGGAAAAGAACCAATATTAATTCTTATCTTTTTTAAACTATCCAAATTACCATCCCAAACAGGAGCCTCTTTTAATATAGTTTGCATTTTAAAATCAATATCATGCATTTGCTCCAGCGGCTGCTTATTTTCCAGTCCCTTGCGCCCATGCAATAAGGGGTGATAAAACTTTTCAACATCCACCGGCCTCACCACCTTTGTATCAACACCATTAGAAATCTCAAAGGCAATATCATACATGGAAAAAGGAACCATTGAGTCTTTACCATTATACCCATCTATCATATTGACAATCGGAGTAACCTCATAGCCACTCTGCAAATATTCTCTCAAAGCCACATTCAAACTGTCAGCTAAATTAGACTCAAAAAACATTTCTTCTGTCATATCACCGCGTGATCCCTCAGCCCACATTCCTCCACTCAACCTGTAAGAACTCCAAGTAACACCCTTATAAACTTCTTTCAAAAGCACCTGCACCTGTTGATTAATATCCAAATCTTCAAAACGCTCCGCAGCTTCAATTTCCACACCCAGCTCTTGAGCCAAACGCTCTCTACGAATTCGAGAAAATTCAGACACATAAGTTTCCAGAGCTTTTTGATAGTTTGCTCTATAATCTTTATTTAGAACCATCCATGGCATTTGAATTCCAACTATCAACACAGCATTCAAATCTGTTAGTACTTTTAACTCTGGATACTCATCTACATAATCAAAATCAGTCAATTCTTTATTTAACTCTGCAATCTCAGACCTCAAAAAATCAACAAGCTCCTGAGCATCTGGGTTTTCATCAATATTTTCTTCCAAAGTATAAATACAATGCATTATCTTTTCGGCAGCATCCTCATAAGATTCAATATAAGTATCCAACAATGACCTGTCCAAAGAAGAATCAATCAAGGCAAGCTGAGCTTGTTCCGAAAGTGAATCATCAAAAACAAATTTACACACCTCAACAATCGAACCCTTCAAATCACGTAAACTTTCTACAGATTCACGAGCAGACTGATACTCCGTAGAATCTTGTATCGATTCAATTTGCGAAGCCTCTGGCGATAAATCATTCATAGTTTAGTAGTTACATCAATCTATTATAACACAAAAACCACCTCAAGTCCAATCCCAAACCACCGCACACAAGCAGATCGCAATACCAAGCAGCTAGTTCAATTATCCCCTTGCCTAATTCGAGAAATCCTCTATAATCAGAGCAAAAATAACTGCAAACGCATGCAAATTTATAATATGGCCATTGTCGCCCACGTAGACCATGGTAAAACAACTCTAGTTGATGCGCTTCTGAAAGCCTCAGACGACTACCAAGCACACAAAGTTCTCGAAGAACGTGCAATGGACTCATTCGACCAAGAACGTGAACGTGGAATCACAATCTACGCCAAAAACGCCTCAATTACATACAAAGGCAACAAAATAAACATTGTAGATACTCCAGGCCATGCCGACTTTGGATCAGAAGTAGAACGTGTACTACGTACAGTGGACGCAGTTATGCTTGTTGTAGACGCTTATGAGGGACCAATGCCACAAACTAAATTTGTACTCAAAAAATCTCTAGAACTTGGACTCAAAGTACTTGTTTGTATTAACAAAATCGATAAACCAATGGCTCGCCCAGATACTGTTGTCGATTTGACTTTCGACCTATTTGATAAACTCGGAGCATCAGAAGAACAATTAGACTTTCCATATCTATATGCTGTTGCACGTGATGGAGTTGCTATTCGAGATTTAAACGACGAACACAAAGACATCACTCCACTACTAGATTTGGTACTCGAACAAGTAAAACCTGCCGACCAAAATGTAGAAGCAGACTTTATGATGCAACCAGCAACACTAGCCTTCGACAACTATGTAGGGCGTATTGCAGTTGGACGTGTTTACTCAGGACAAATCAAACCAAACCAAGAAGTTACTGTTATTAAACCAGATGGGGAAAAACGTAAAAAACGTATCACCAAAATCTTCAAATTTGCAGGTATGCAAAAAATAGAAACAGACATCGCTTCTGCAGGTGACATTGTTGCAATTGCCGGTATCGACGATATCTTTGTATCTGAAACAATTACAGACAACGAAAACGCAGAACCGCTAGAAGCTATCAAAGTAGATCCACCAGCACTTGCTATCGAATTTATGGTTAACGACTCTCCTCTCGCGGGTAAAGAAGGTAAATTTGTTACTTCTAGACACATTCTAGAAAGACTCGAACGCGAACTCGAAACAAACGTAGGTCTCAAAATCGAAAGAAAAGCCAACTCAGACGCCATCAAAGTATACGGACGTGGCGAAATGCACATCGCGGTACTAATTGAAACTATGCGTCGTGAAGGATTCGAGCTACAAATTTCTCAACCAGAAGTAATCATGCAAGAAATCGATGGTCAAAAACAAGAACCATTCGAAAACGTAGTGATAAACGTCCCAGACGAAATGTCTGGATCTGTAATCGAAGCCATCTCCAAAAGAAAAGGTATCATGCAAAACATGGTCTCAGACAATGGTACAACTCAACTAGAATTCGTTGCTCCAACTCGTGGACTCCTTGGATTCCGATCTATTTTTATTTTACTTACCAAGGGTGAAGGTACTTTTTACCACTCATTCTCTCACTACGAACCATACTGTGGTGCTATCGAAAAACGCCAAGTAGGCTCTATGATTTCTCAAGAAACAGGTACAGCACTTGCATTTGCACTTTACAACCTACAACCACGTGGACCAATCTTTATCACTCCTCAAACAGATGTTTACGAAGGTATGATTATTGGTGAACACAACCAAGGAACCGACCTAACTGTAAATCCACTCAAAGGTAAAAAACTTACAAACGTCCGTGCTTCTGGAACAGACGATGCAATTGCACTCACTCCACCAATCGAAATCACGCTCGAAAAAGCTATCGAATACATCGCCGACGACGAATACGCTGAAATCACTCCAAGTAAAATTCGTTTGCGTAAAAAATTCCTAAAAGAACACGAACGAAAAAGAGGCTCAAAAAGCTAAACACTGATTCACAAACCACTTACAACTCACCTTGCATCCAGGGTGAGTTTTTTTAATTTGTTAAAAATTAATTATAAAATATCAATTCACCACCCTCCACAAAAAACGCAAGACAAAAATAAAGATCGCAAAAAAAGTTTCTGATATATTAGAAAAAATAAATTTTCCAGAATGAACCTTAAACCAGATTCTAATTTGCAAAACTCAAGCCGCCGAGATTTCCTCAAATTAGCTGCAATTACCACAGGCAGTCTTTTAACGCAATGCAACAAACAAACACTCCCACCAGACATACCTAGAAGTTATCCAAGTGCCCCACAAGGCATTTCCAGCCAACTTCAAACACAAATCGAACATACAATCACACAAATAAATCAGTTTGCAGACTCACAAATTTCATCACATCTTACTCCAGCCCTGGAAGACCTACAAAACTTTGATTTTTCCGGCTCAGGGGTCCAAGGATCAAAAGAATATTTTTACGAGTTAGCTACCCAAACGTTATTCTCAAAACAGCTAGACACGCTCGAAATCCCGGCCTTTATATCCAAAACCAGCCAAATACTAAGACATTTGGAGCTAATAACTCAAAATTCACACAATATTCCAAAAGAGTTTCACTCGGCATACCTATACATCACAGCTATCGAAACCATAAACCAATACTACCAAGGCAACATGCAACGCGCATTTACTAACCAGCTCGAGCCTCAGATTGTCACTAAATACATCTACAGTTTCACACAAAAACGAGCATATCAAACAGTCGACATTCCAAAAATGGAACCCCGAACATACTGGAGCCATCTTAGTGCCAACGGAGCAATACCCAAAAGATATTTTTACAACCAATTCGAAGCAAATCAAATCCAAATACCAAACACACCATTCCAAACAACAGAATCTTTTCTCCGCGCATGCAAACGCCGACCAGACAGATTCCAAAATGGATTGCTCTACCCAAGCCTCATGCTCGGCTAATCAAAAATTATTAAACCTATAAATATGAATAGAAGACAACTACTGAGCCTTTGTGGGCTCACAGCAATTTCGGCTCTGACAACCAAATCAGTGCTCGAAAGCCAAGCACAAGCAGAATCAAACAAGTTTGCCCAAACTCTTTCGGGGCAATTCCTGGATTTAATTCAAGAAACAATCCAAATAGTAGATACTAAACCAAGAATAGAACTAGGACATAATTTTCATGCACCTCTACAAGAAATTCACGATAGTCACGCACAAATAATCACAAATATTCCAGATTCCTACAGCCAACGAATTCAAAACCCAACCCAAATTACAACCCTTATTGATCAACCAACAAGCATTTTCAACAAAAGCTTCCAACAAATACAAACCAATTTCAATCCCGAGGCTCCATTTACATCCATCTCAGAAATCTTACAAATGCATAGACACAACCAACTCAACACCCAAAATCCTTTCAACATTCCAGATGATTTAAAAATGGCCTATCTATATGCTTCAGCCTTTGAATTTAACAATGTGATTCTCAAAGATTTTTTACTTGGTATTTACACCCAAGGCCAAGTAGTTCCAGAAATAAGCAGGTACACATCAAAAGAGACTTACCAAGCCCAAATGCTTAGCTTTCTCAAAGTCAATCAAGCCGAACCAAACACACTCTGGAGCCAAGTCGAACAAGAGCGAATATTGGCCACTAGCTATTTCAACTCATACAAATTGCCAAATTCAGAAAAAAACAGCATCCCCGGCACAAACATCTTTGTCAGCCAAGAGTTTATAGATTTAACAGCCCAAAAACTAGAACCCTCAAATAAATCCTTCCTATACCCAATTTTACCAACAGTAACCACTTAATCATGAAAGAAATAAACCGCAGAGATTTCTTCAAAACCAGCATTGCTGCCACAGCAGCACTAACGAGTTCTTGCTTGGAGGACAATCATTCAAGTTCATACGATCAACCCTACATCCAACCGGAGTTTCAACCTATCTTTGATTCCAACTTTCTCAGAACCACCCAATATTTAATCAATGAAATCCAAGAAAACGCACCAGAACACCTCACAACGCAAATCAATCAATCTCTAATTGAACTGTTTGATAGTTACGCATCTTCTGCAACCGGGATAGACCCTCAATACAAAGAACAAATCACACACAACCCAAGTGTCGAAGTAATGATAACCAAAAATCATAACGCACTATACTTACCAGACGATATTTTATTCCTCAAAAAACCCTGGAGACAATCACCCGTAAACGATGTCCTAAAAGCCAGCCAAATGCTTCGCCATCGAGAACTAATAACTACAAACCAATTCGATGTACCAACACCACATATCGAAAATTACCTCTACGCACTTGCCATGGAAACAATCAATCAAATATATGGAGGGGGGATGTACAAAGCCTTTACAGGTAAAATAAAGGCTAGATCTGTCACCAAATACCGCTACGGAATTACCAGACCACACCAATATCAAACAATGGAAAAACCGTTTCCAAAACCAGGCTCCCCATGGATGTATTTAGAAAACTACAGCAATCTAGCCACAAGTTATTTTTCAGCCCAAGACAATCCAGACTCATTCGAAATAGGCAACACCGGAATCCATATCGACCACAACTTTGCATATAACATCACACAACAATCATCACCCCTCTCTCAATCAATTATCACACCAACACTCCCCTACGGAATCTAAAAAAACCAGGCTTTATGCCTGGTTTTTAAATAACAATTCAAAATCAAGAATTACTCCGTAAACAAAAGTCTAAATCCAAAAGGAAAATTAGTATTTACACTCGGAACAGAAATCACGTTGCCATTAGCATCCAAAACATTTAAATGCGGAAACACAACCTGGCAATCAACTTCATCAATTGTAAATCTTCTAAAATTAGGCACCAAAGAACGTGTAGACATAGTAGATGGAAAGTTTGGTCTTTGAGAAACATATTCATCACCGGCCATAAAAGCATGAACCCAATCTAATTCCTGAGCAACAGTCAAAGTATCTATATAAGTTATACAAATACCATTGGCCGCATTTCTATAATAATTATAGTTAGCTGGAACGGCTCCAATCAAATCAGACAACAAATGTCTTTCACCTGAATAATCAAAGTCATAAAACTCAGTTCTAAAAACATTTTCAGCTACAGCCAATTCGTTTTCAGTCAAATATTCTTCGTTACTAATCGCAGAAGCTAGACGAATATCTCTCTCAAATTCTACACCATTATTCAAAACAGTAGGTTCCAAAGGATACGAAAAAGAAAAAGAAAGTCCAAACGGATAAAAAATCACACGATCAGCCATTTCACCAAGCTCAATTTGTACATTGTTAGCATGAAACCAACTCGCAACGGTTTCAGGCAATCTAATTACATCTGCCTGACCATCTAAATCTTGATCAATAAAAGGACTTTGTGTAACTTCTCCCAAATTAATTTCCACAAAACCACCAACAGATAAAACTGGACCACCAACTAAAAGTTGACTATCCATAAACTCTACAGATTCAATTGGCATCTGTGGGTTTAAACGCCGCATAGCTTCTGCAAATCGAATTGAATCAGGCATAACGTTACATTCTGAAACAATTTCTGAGACACGATATCTCACAAATCCAAACATACCATCTAAATGTGTATCGATAGAACCAGACCTTCTTGCTAAAATAGTAGTCATACTTGGCACTGATTCCAAAACTACACGCGCATCACCACAATCCTCACATGCATCTCCCAAACCATCACGATCATAGTCTTCTTGGAATCTATTAGGTGTCTCCACACAATTATCCGCTACATTCAAAACACCATCATTATCCATATCTTCATCACATGCATCACCGACTCCATCAGTATCTATATCTGATTGGTCGGGATTACCAGTTCTAGGACAGTTATCATCCTCATCCTCAACGCCGTCATCATCATTATCGTTATCACAAGCGTCTCCAATATTGTCGCTATCAAAATCAGATTGATCTGCATTAGCAACTTCTGGACAGTTATCATTAGCATCACCAATTCCATCATTGTCTGAATCAATTAGATCATCACAAGCATCTCCAATATTATCATTATCCACATCGATTTGATCAGCATTTGGAATTACAGGACAGTTATCCAACGCATCGTTTACTCCATCATTATCAGCATCCAAATCACATGCATTACCGACTCCATCCATATCGTCATCCGCTTGATCAACATTTATAACAGTAGGACAGTTGTCATTCGCGTCTGCAAATCCATCCCCATCTAAATCATTTTCACAGGCGTCTCCAACTCCATTGGCATCTGTATCTATTTGATCAGCATTTGGCACATACACACAGTTATCTGCTTCATTTTTGACACCATCACCATCGATATCAGTATCACATGCATCCCCCATCAAATCTTGGTCCAAATCTAATTGATCAGAATTTACAACCAAAACACAATTATCAACACTATTTACAATTCCATCACCATCTAAATCATCGTCACAAGCATCTCCATTTCCATCAGAATCCAAATCAGCTTGGTCTGAATTATGAATAGTTTCACAATTATCACGAGTGTTTTCAACACCATCGCCATCTACATCAAAATCACAAACATTCCCCACTCCATCATAATCAGAGTCCGCTTGGTCAGAATTTGGCACTAAAAGACAGTTATCATTTTCATCAGCAATACCATCGTCATCAGAATCAATAGCATCAGTCATATCTACGTCAACAGAAGCATCAGCTTCAGGTTGCCAAATTGCACCAATATCAGCTCCCATATCGGCTGCCATCATTGTTACCTCAGAATCACCAATATTTTCTGCAGGATCTCTTTCTGGTCTCACACCAGGATCACATGCAGTAGCCATGTAAGCTAAAAGCACAGAATTCATGTAAGAATTAAATCTTTTCATAATAACAAATTAAAATTAAGAAAAAACTTTAACATTATTTTGAAAAAAGTCAACTAACACCTAGAAATCACACCTGAAACTACCTTGTCTCCAAAAATTGAATAAAGGATCTAATAGAAGCAATCTCCCGAGCAGATTCAAAACCAAGCAAACGAACTCCCACATAATCAAAAACCGTTTTATTAAACGTTTCACCAAACACATCAACTGGCTCTGATTGAATAATTTTTTGCGCACAAACAGAATTCGGGTCGTTTTTGAGTAAAGATTCCACAAAATCCAACAAACGCAAACTATAAATAACATCATAAACCTGATGCGAAGAAACTACATAGCCATAAAGAATTTGTAATTCAACAGAACCAAAATTAGAACGCGTTACATACATCAAATCGATTATATTCTCAATAAAATACAGGCGATTTGAATCGAATGAATTGCTTTCAACAATCTTAAAAGCACTCTCAAAAAAATCCATTTGGTTTAGTTCAAAATCAACCATACGATTAGAATATTCATCACATGCCAATAATTCATTATATTGATTCCATAAACAATCACGAATCTTAGATAAATTTAAAGAAAAATCACCAGGTTCACAGTACCCCCTGTATTTATTAAAAGACTCATCAAATCCACAACGAAACTCTTTGTGAGTTACATATTTATTAATATCCTTAAACATAATTTAATTTAAATTTTTAAAAACCTACAACAATTTATTATAAACGGCAATACAAAGTCCTTAGAAAGTTTGACAAATTAAAAACCATAAGTATGATTTAAAAATCTAAAATACAAATAAATGCAATTAAACACACAAGAAGTTTTATCGTTATACCAAGAAAAAGGCGTCGACTTGCAAGCCTTAATAGGATCACCATTAATGTCCGTAGAAAGAACGGACTCAGATTACACTTTTAATTTTGCTCACAAAGACTATTCATTAGCCGAAGTTAAACAAAGAGTTAAGTACTTTCAACTTAACATAAAAATGAACGAACTAGATTTAGTATTTCCAACGTTTAAAATTAATGGCGAATTATTTACAATCGAAAAAATAGATACAGAAACACAACAAATTGAAATTCAGAATTATCATTCAAAACAAAAATCAGTTATATCAGTTGATGCAGTAAGACATCATCAATATCAAGAAATTATTTACCAAATCAAAAAGTTTGAATCAGCTTACAACGAGGGCTCACTTACTACTAAAGAAATTTTATCAGAAATTAATTTTTTATTTTCAAGTATCAAAAAAATTTACAGTTTTTCAACAGATCTAAATTTTAGCACCACTCAATTACTAGTCAGAACAATAGTCAAAATAATCTCAGAAAGCAAAATCCACATTATAGAAGATCAAATACATACATGGGATCAATCAATACTCGAGCATAACCTTTTAACAATTAACGAATGTAAAACCTATCTAGAGGATTTTATCAGCTACGAAATACCAGTACTAAACGCAATATCAGACAGATTGAGCCATTTAGCAAGAAAAACAAATTACAAACTGGAAACCTTAAAATTTTCAAATAAACTTATTGAATTATTAGAGGATTATCAAAAATCAACATTTCCACACCCAAACCTATGGTTCGATTTAGCAGACTTAACGCTATTAACCAGACACAAACTTCACACACTAAAATCAAACTTTGCAACAATTCCACAAATAGTAAACTTAGTAAATTTTGTTGCAACACAACTTGAATCCATTCTAAAAGTAGCAAGTATCGAAACAGATCTACTGTTTCCACTAATTTATAACCAAATCAATGAATTAAAAGAACTAGCAAAACCAAAAACGTGTTTCCAAGCACTCGAAAAACTAGAATTAATTCTTTTAAATTTACAACAAAAAAACATTCACCATATAAACAACTCATTGATTGTAAGTATTTACGAAACGCAAACCCTTACAGATCTTGGTGTTCAAATACCAGAATTACAACAAGGCGAAACCTACAAATTGAATTCAGCAGATGAATATCAAGATAATTTCGAATTATATAAACTACTTGCAGCAAAAAGAATCGAATGGTTACAAACATTAGACATTCCAAATAAAGAAACTTTTTTCGAACTAGCTTACAAAAACCCAAAAGAATTTTACATTCAAATCCATAGGATCCTGCGCCAAAAACAACTTTCGGCCTTCATGCATAATTCAGACAAGCTAGAAAAACAAAGTCTAATAGATAAACTAATGGCCAAACTTAAATTGGAAGATTTAACAAAAAGCTAACGTATCTATTGGCTGCTAATTTTTCATTAAAAATCTAACAAAACAAAATCCCTTAACAGACTCGAATAAAACCAATCCAGAAATAAAAAAACCCGTTTTACTAAACCCCAAAAACAAACTTGCAAACAAAACCAAAAAAGCCACAACACCGCGTAACACTCGCCCATTTTTATTAATTCCACAACTTGCAGCAATACCAAGCACGCTATATAAAAAGCGAATTAGATAACCAGATAAAAACCCAAAAACCACCAAAATCAAAACCAAAAAACCACCCAGTGGAGACAATACAAAGTCTGCACCAGTTTTATCAAAAATCTGAGTTTTAATTTTTGGAATCAATCTATAAGTATCCAAAGTCTCTTCCCATCCAAAGTCTTCAATTTTTCCAATCGCCACCGAATAAGAATTCACCTCTCCATCTACCAATTCAACCCCTTCATCCATACTCAAAACGATTCTATAAGTTCCATCCGAGACAACAGATTCAAATTCCGGGCCCATCAAATACTGATCATATCCAAAAGGCTCAAAAAATTCAGTCCACTCATATCCAGCCCCAGATAGAACTGTCAAAAGCTCCTCGCCTTTAAAAATCTGCATAGTCATTCGCTTATCCATAACTGAGTTCTCGTTTATCGGCAACAAAAAGTTCGCATACAACTCAAACTCTGTGTCAGACTCAATTACAAATTCTTGTGAACTCACACTAGAATCAAACACTCCATAATAAGCCTTAGAAACCTCTGGATTTTCAACCACTATTCGCTGAGATAAGTATTCAGAAACCAACTCTGGTTTATGAGCAAAACTAGTTGCAGACACACTGCAAATTAAAACAAAAAAGAGAAGTACTTTTTTCATATATCCAAATTAACTTCTCTTATTATATCAATTAAGCAAGTTTTTGGCGAATAGTTTGCAAAGTACTCAATGCCTCATCGCCAGAATTAGCAAAACAAATCCAACGAGCCTCCATGCCTTGCAAGTGGTACAAAGGCATAAAATCAACATTATCTTTTCGCAATCCATCAACCAAACCCCATACATCTGATACACTCTTGTTAAATGGCATATCTAAAGTAGCAAAAGCCACACTCGAACCAGATCCAAAATAAGAATCTCTTGTAAACCATGCAGGATGCGCGGCCGTTGGCCGACCTAAATTCACATCTACCAACCAAGCTTGATTGTTTTCAAATAAAAAATCTACGCCCCCAATCCCACGCATTCCATGTTGGGTCAAAACATTAGAGACAATCCGAGATTGATTCATTACATCTTCATACAAATGAGCAAAACGCTCCTCGCAAATAACATTGCCAGCCGAATGAGTTCCATGCACAATTTGCCTTGTTGGAACACCCATCACTCGCCCACCCGTAAATTGTACAGTTAGTGATAATTCAGAGCCATCGTCCAAAGTTTGCAAATCTAAACATTGCTCAAGCATTTGGGGATAACTCGAAACCTCCAAATCAGAGAAAGACCTAACTAAACTTATTCCATTGCCACCAGATCCAAAAGGGTCTTTGAGTAAATGTGGACGACCTTCAAACAGTGCAGATTGATTTAAAAGTTGATCTCGATCAAAACAATTAACACCATTTGGAATTCGCAGTCCCGTAACTCGAGACAAATCCAAACCAGACAAAGAACCCGGATGCAAAATTGTTTTATTTGCAAAGTCAGCATAAAAACCAGCGCTTTCTCCAAGCAAACTCACCCCATCTAGATTATTAAACCACTCAAAAAATTGTGGATAGGTCGAATACGGAAACACCACAGCTTGATTAGCATCCGCAGTAAAATCACGCATTGCCTGCAATGCAGAATTATCAATATTTTTATCCAATAAATATTCAGAATCATCCAACCACAAGACATTTAAAGTTTGATTAAAACGCGGCCTAAAAATATTCTCTTGAAACCAGCAAACAAATTCACTCAAAGACTCATGTCGCGGCAAAGAAATTAAAGTATTAGGGTTGCAAGCAGACAAAAACCTAGCTGGTAAATAATACTGATCTGCCCAATCATCATCGTTTGCATATTCAGGTTTAGGACCTTGAGCAATTACTGTCTTCACACCATTATCTGCAATACCACCACTAAAATACTCTGTTTGATTTCTCATAAACCTAAATTAAATACTACAAACTAGTTATAACATTAGTTGACAAAGTATCAAGAATTCCAGTTAAACACAACAGAAAACCCCACAAAATGTTGTATTTACAACAAAATAGAGTTAGTTAGCCAAAAAACACAGTTCCTCTCCAACTTTCACACGCTCACAAGCAGTTGGAAAAACCAAATAACAATCAAAGGGAACAGCAAATTGTGAATCATCCAACTGCAATATCGCAGTACCTTTCGAAACAAACTGCATATTTTCAACTGGTATTAACCACTTATCACTATCTGATTTTTTTAAAATAACTTCAGATAAAATCATGGTAGGAGCCTCGTTAATTGAAAACTCATAGTCAATCACTCCATAAACAGCTAAAAATCTTAACAACACCTTATACGCATTTTCCAAAGCCAATGGATCATTGTGCTGACCGGCCTCATAAGTCATACCTTTCAACCCCAAACTATTTGCATAACACTCAGTATCTCCACCAACATCGGCAAACTTCTCCCAGCCAGACACCACAAAACTTGGGCCTAAACTACACGCCAAATCAAATGCATTTTTTTCTGCCATCATAAAATCTGGCGCCTTGCTCGATGCCGAATGCAAATCCAAAAAAGCATCTTTGCCTTCAAACAAAGTTTCAAGCATTCGCACACGCTCATACTCCGAAGACTCCAAACCAACTGACTCCAAACCAAACATTCTATTCATATTGTAATCAACATAGCGCTTTTTTTGAGCCAAAGCCTCCAAGTTTCCATAGGCAAAAGTTATCGAGCCATTTAGCAGTTCCCATTTTCCATCACTTAGCTCTTTCATAAATCTTTCAATAGCATAAACTCCACAGGGCTCATCCCCATGAATACCCCCAAAAACCAATAAATTAGGACCATTAATTTCCGATTCCAAACAGTAAACTTTTTCTTTTATTTCTTTAAACATTAAAATAAATCAATTACTAAATTTAAATCATTCGAATCAATATAAAATATTAATTCAGTATAAGTAGATGAAACCTCCAAAATATTTATCTGATTCAATGTAAACCTCTGGACAAAATATTGAAACACTCCAGGTATTTCCAAATAATCCTTAGGTATTTTTATCATATAAGCACTGACATTTTTTTGAATAAAATTCACCATGTCAAAATCATAAGACTCAAACATGCACACCAAAGACTTATCGATTACTAAAGAAATTTCATTCATAGATTCTGCAACAGAATAAAACATGTCATTTTGCAATGCATACAATTTTAATTTCAATATCATTTGCAGATTTCTTTTAGTTTTCAATAATGAAATTAAAGCCAAATCCTTTTTAACAGAAAACTCATCTATTTTTAAACGATTAGGCACCGCAAACTCAACATAATCTTGCTGTAGTCTACTTAGCGCCATCACTATAGCATCAATACTTACAGAATCATTACATTGCTGTTCAACAGACTTTTGCAAAAACCTCGCCACCTGAGTCAAATTCAAAATCCTATTCTGCAAACCAAAACTAAGCACATAATCCTTACTTACAATTTCTCGAACAGCTTTGCTGATTGTCATTCTCAAAAATTACTTTGTTGTATTTACAACATATCAAATATAAAGACTATGTCCAGTCAATTCCCTTATTAAAGAACTTCTAATAACACAAAAAAATTTAAAATTTAAGAGTTTTTATTTAACTCTCAACTTTATTTACTATAAATTCTCCATTCCGAAAAGAATCAATACTCAAAAAAGATTCACTATACATTTTTCCCATAGAATCATCAGCATAAAAAGCAATATGAGGTGTAATAATCACATTTTTCAAATCTAATAAATCTCGATCTTTATTCAGATTATTCTCATGCTCTAAAACATCTAAAAATGCACAACTAATCTTTTTAGATTTAAGAGCCTCAACCAAAGCATTCGTATCGATCACCCCACCTCGAGAAGTATTAACAATTACAGCTCCATTTTTCATTTTTTTTATCGCATTTTCATCAATCAAATGCGTAGTCTCTTGTAATAAAGGGCAATGCAAAGAAATAATATCTGACTTAGATAATAGGGTTTCTAAATCAGTATATTGGAAATGATTTTCCAAGGCCACATCCGAGTCTTCTAAAGGATCAAATGCCAAAACATTCATTAAAAAACCTAAACTTCCAATTCGGGCAACAATTTTTCCAATTCTACCTGCACCAATAATTCCCAATGTTTTACCCTTCAAAGCAGTCCCTCGAAGTCCCGAATAGGAAAAGTCTAAATCTTGAACAACTCTCAAGCCACCCAAATTCACATGTCTCAATCCAGATAAAAGCAAAGCAAAAACATGCTCAGCAATAACATGGGAACCATAATCTGGAACATTACAAACAACAACATTTTTTTGTCTAGCTGCAGTCAAATCTATATGATCATAACCTACACTTCTGGTTACAATTAATTTTAAATTGGGCAAAGCATTAATTACTTTTTGAGAAATCCTTGAATGTATAAACACACAAAGAACCTCAGCATCTAAACAATTTTTTATAATTTCATCTTCATCAAGTTTAGAACCAAAAATACGAGCTCTAGGATATTTAGATTTTAATAAGAACTCGTCTTCGTTTTCAACTTCCAAAAAATAGATTTTCATATCCTCTAACTGCATTATTTAAGTCTTTTTATATTGTAATAAATCCATTAATTATAACATGAACTAGTTACATAATCAAGTTCCTTGCCTAAAAATAGAAGAGGCCAATCAAACAAACCCTAATCAACCGTTAAATATTCAAACGGCAAACTCTCTAAATACTTATCATAATCCTTGATACCAGGAGTCTCAAAAAGAGATCCATCATCAATCTTATATTCAAATCCATTTTGCTCAATGTTTAATTTCCCACACTTAGCAACAATAGCCTTGTCTCTGGATACAACCCGTTTAACAAATTCCATTTTGTCTAAATCATACACAAACACCGAACCATCAAACATGCCATTTTCAATACAATGCCATAAATATCCGCCCTGCACATATGGAGATTCTAAAGAGTTAAAATCTGTATTATAGAAAAAATGTAGACCACTTTGAACCTGACCAGTTTCTAAATTTAACAAGTAAGATTCTCCACCCTCATAAAAAGTCTTTGTAAAATAAATCACATTGTCGTTTAAGAATTCAAAACCGGTAAAACCAATATATCCACAATGCGTTCTTTGCTTATCGTCAGAACAGCCAGATGTAACAAATTTTTCATCAAAAAGAATTTCTTCATTACCATCCCGTACCACATGCTGCACTCGACCATCTGCATAGGAACCCAACACAGCATCTAAAACATTTGTTTTTTCAATCAATTTCAATCGAGCTTGATTGTATTCAAACACAAACTTTACAAAATTAACTTCTTTATCCCTTTTTGGGACCTTTAAAATTAATTCAAAAGTCTT
>CBFHYO010000059.1:0-1595 GCA_965660075.1 Patescibacteria group bacterium | reverse complement strand
ATTTCTAAACTCACTCACATTGCAAAAACTTATAATAGGGTGCAAAAAATGCAAGTTTTTGATTATTTAGAAAATCTGCATATTATTCCTGCTTCTGCTAGAGAAATTGTAGAACTTAACACCTCTGCAATGCTAAAAGTTTACAAATACCTTGAAGATTTTCAATCAGAATCAAACATAGAAAGACAAGAAAGAGTAAAACAAAGAGCTTATACTTTGCTGCTCAGAGCTATTGTTGAACGTGAGCCTGTGAGTGATTTGTCTTTTGTTATAAACTCATTTAATCCAAGTGCTAATCTAAATTCTAATTCTAGTTATGAAGAATTAATTGAAAGTATTTCAATGGATTCTAATTACCTATTGGATCCAAGTAAAATTTTGGCTGTAGAACCCTTTGAATCTAGAGGTTTAATGCAAGATGTGGAGAACTTTATGCAAATCTACCAAACAGAAATTGAACACACAGATGTTATTACAGCAAGAACTTTTGCTGGAATAGGGCTGCATGAGATTGCTCCACGATTTACTCAAGTAGAAAATCAAGAACAAGCGAACTTGCTACTTTTAATGTTATTTGATTATAATCCTTGGAATGTAGTTCGGTTTAGAAATGGTATCTTGACTTTGGGTCCAACTCAATTACAAGATTGGAATAATGATTTTGGACAGTTCCCTGAATATATTCAACATAAAGTACAAAATCTTGGAGATGATATCGGTGTGAAAATTACAGATATGGTTTCGGCAATGCGTGCCGCTGTAATTCAACCAGAAATTACATTTTTGCTTGGATCAGCGTTAATGTCTGCAAACTATGATACTTTAGATAGAAATATTGAAGAATTTAGAACAGCTAGTATTGCTCAACAACGTAGAGCTTTGATTTATGCAAATAAAATTGGCGCTGGGTCTAGAGGTATTAGAACTATTAGAAGAGCCTTAAAACAAAAAACTCTCAATTCAGTAGATTACGTTAAAGCAGTATATAAATACATTACGGAGCTTTTAAATCTTTCTAAGTAGTTTTTTTAATGACCATTAATGTTATGTCGTCTGCTTGTGGCATGCCTTCGATAGATTTTAAAACATCGTCTAGTATATAATCTTTGATTTCTTTGGCAGTTTTGCAGCTTTGGCAAGCTTTTTGAAGAGTTTGCTGTAGTCGATCGAATCCATATTGATCTGTTTTATTGAGCCATGCTTCTGGAATTCCATCTGAGTACATAATTAATACATCGTCTTTTTCGGCCTTAATTTCTCGCTCTATTAATTTATTACGCATACCGGCAAATAAACCTGCCGCAATACCACCGGCTTCGAGCATGCTTGTTGTGTTTGTTTTGGCATGGTATTGAATTATTTGCTCGTGACCTGCAGAAATATATGATAGTTTTTTGTCTACAGTGTGTTTTATTAGAGCTAAAGTTATAAATAAATTTGGTGAAGATTTTTTTACTAATACCTCATTGAGTTGATCGGTAATATCAACCAAAGAATTTGAGGATAAGTTGTTTAGAAGCAAAGCATTCGACACAGATGCCAAAATACCAGCTGCCACCCCATGACCAGTTACATCGCCTACATATAGATAATCA
>CBFHYO010000058.1:0-7922 GCA_965660075.1 Patescibacteria group bacterium | reverse complement strand
TAAATCTGCATTAGCTAAAACTAAATTTTTATCAAGCGAAGCTTTAAGCCAAGGTTCTAATTCGAGGTTTAGGCCTATTACAATGTCTGCCTTTTCCATCATTACAACATCAGTGGTGCTTAAATCGAATCCATGGATATTTTTTTGGCCTACAAGATTGTGCTGCTTTAGTTCTGGCTCTAATTCAGAAACAATATACTCAATCGGATAAAAAGAACTAACAACTGATGGAGTTATATCTTGCGAGTTATTCATGTTCGATGCACAGCCAGCAACTAGAACTAAAAAAAGAACTGATAATACTTTATTCATTTTTTTAAATTAAATTTATTTACAATTTTTACATAGACCTTCAAATCCAAGTAGGTGATTTCGTACTTCGAGCCCAGAAAGCTTTAATTTTTCTTCGAATTTAGATAAGACACTCTCAATTTCACAAACATCCAAGCATTGCATCCAACCACATTTGGTGCAGTTAAAATGATGGTGATGATGATCAGTTTTAATCTCATACAATTGAGAATCAGAATTACTTAAAACCGCATCTATAATTTGTGCCTCGAGCAATTCATCTATATTTCTATAGATAGTACTTTTACTAACAGATTGCATATTTTCTTTGTTCAGAATATCTGCTGCAGACAACGGTTTTTTTGACGCTAATAAGTGTTCCAAAAATTCTATCCGAACTTTACCAGCTCTAAGTCCCTTAGATTTTAAAAGTTTTTTAATATCCACTGTTAATATATTAAGTTTAGTGCAATCTAACATGTTTAAAATACAAATGCAACCAAGTTGCGTTTGTCACTTAAATTGTATTAATCACATAATAGATATAAAATTAATTAAAATAATCCAAAAAACATGAAGCCTGTTGAACAAGTATCCGAAGTCAAAACATCCAAGCTAGGGGCTATTTTACTGACATTAATGGTGATTTTTATCTTTTCTATTAGTCAAACCTTTCTCTCTGATATTTCCAGTATCATTAATTTTCCCATTCAGCCAAGTCATTGTATAGAACAGTTGTCAAACACCAAAGAGACAAATCTACAAAAAGACATTTGTAGAGAAATGCGATCTTATAAAATGTATTATGATAATCAGGATTCAGATGAGTTTGTGTTCAATCAGACCGATAAAAAATACAATCTCAACTCACTGTATGATAAAACCATATCGGACTTACAGCCATTGTTTAATTTGAATACTAAAATATACGCTCAAGAGGATATTCTCACTGAGCAAAGGCAAAGTTTAGCAGATCAAGATCCAACTTTAGAGCCAATCGAGATCAAAAACCAAAAACTAGTTATTCAAGATTTAAAAACACAAAGAAGTCTTGAATATCAAAAAATCAAATCAAATTTAGATCTTCTCAATTCTGAATACAAAGCTGCAGAAAAAAAGATTAACTTTCAAGAGTTCTTTTATTTGCTAGGTGAATTTATTTTGCACTTAATTTTTATATTGCCATTTTTTGTGATTGGTCTCAAAAAATACTTTCAGCTTAAAAAGCAAAATAGTCCATTTACAGTTATTGCTACAGCTGTTGTTGCAGCAGCATCAATTCTCTTGTTACAGGTGGTATTAGGATTTTTACTAGATGCATTACCATGGAACTTCTTGTATAGAATTTGGGATTGGCTAGAAAATTTTCAGTTTCTTAAGTACATATTCTATTACTCTGTAGTTTTAGCTACTATCGCACTTTTTGGGGGAGTGGTATATTACATTCAAAAATCCAATTATGCCTCAGACAAAGTATCCAAAAGACGTTTATCAAAAAATCAATGTCCAAGATGCGAAACTAAAATAAAAGATTCATACAACAACTGTAGAGGTTGTGGCTTAGAACTTCAAAAAACTTGCCCAGGCTGCAAACACAACACCTCGAAGTTTTTTACATTTTGTTCTAACTGTGGACATAATCTAATTAAGAAATAAGATGCCAAAAATATTCTACATACATGGAGGTACAACCCATTCTACACAAGAAAAGTTTTATGAATACTTAGAAAACAAAACTATAGAACTTGAAAAACGTGAACCGATTTGGACAGACGAACTGGAAGCAAATTTTCCAGATCATCAAATCATTCGAATTTCCATGCCAAACAAGGTAAATGCAGACTATAAAGCTTGGGAAATTATGTTTCGAAAATACACCCCACACATTACATCCGAAGATATTATTATCGGCTTTTCTCTAGGAGCAACATTTTTACTCAAATTTCTTAGTTCTAATGATTTACCAACTCCGCCAAAGCAATTACTTTTAGTAGCTGGTCCAATTGATTCAGAGGGATCCCCAGAAGAACTCTGCAATGGATTCGAATCAAAACCTACAGAGTTGGATTCCAAAACTCTACAGTCTCAATCACACAACATGCATTTATTCTATGCCACAGACGACCAGATTGTGCCAATTATCCAAATGCAAAAAATTCAAGCCCACCTGCCAAATGCCAAATTTATAGAGTTACAGAATAGGGGAGGGCATTTTATAACTCTAGATTTTCCAGAATTAGTTAATCTTATTAAAAATGCATAATCAATCATCTGTTCCAGAATTAGTTAATCTCATTAAAAATGCATAATCAATCATCATACAAACCACTTTTTACTTTAATTCTGCTAATACTTATGGGGACTTTTTTGTTACCATTGGTAGATCCAGCAAAACCTATGCAAAATTTTATGGGTCTGTTTTTTGTTACATTTAGTTATTTCAAACTTATAAATTTAAAAGAGTTTGCAGAGTCTTTTGGGCAGTACGATCCACTTGCAAAGTTTATTAAACCTTATGCATTGGTTTATCCATTTGTAGAGTTATTTTTGGGGCTAGCATTTCTAACATCTTTCAATCTAAAACTCACAAGTATTATAACAGCAATTGTAACCGGGCTTGGAGCATTTGGTATTTATCAAACTATTAAAAACAAGCAAATAATAGAGTGTGCCTGCCTTGGAATGGTTTTTAAACTACCACTATCCCGAGTCAGTTTAATAGAAAACTTGGTAATGTTTGTCATGTCGGTTAGTATTTATATAAATCTTTAATTCTTATTTGTGGAAACTCTTAGTAAAGCTAAATTAAAACTCGTTCAAAACCTATCCAAAAAAACTTTCCGTTCTAAACACAAATTATATGTTGTCGAAGGTAACACTATGGTCGAAGAGCTTTTAAACCAATTTTCAGAACAAATAGAGTTTATTGTTATAACAGACAAATATAAAGATCTAAGCACTACAAAAGAAATATATTCGGTCACCCAAAAGCAGTTTGAAACTCTGTCTAATCTAAAAACTCCAGACGGCATATTGGCAGTTTGCAAAATGCCAAATCCAAAACTGGATTTAGATTCTGCTAAACAATTAGTAGTTTTAAACAACATATCGGATCCAGGAAACTTGGGGACAATTATAAGAACTGCTGATTGGTTTTCGGCAAGTTGCTTACTTTTAACTAAAAACTCAGTTGATTGTTACAATCCAAAAGTTGTGCAGGCTTCTATGGGTTCTATCTTTAGATTACCAGTGATATATGTAGATGATTTAGAGAGAACTCTTTCAGAGCTCAATCAGTATCAATTTACTATTGTTGGCCTGTCTTTAAACGGAAGTGCTCAAGCCAAAATCGATCCAAATTCTAAAACAGCCCTCATATTCGGAAGTGAATCTCATGGAATTCCAGCCAATGTTGAGTCTCAAATCAATTACTTATACAAAATCCCAGGCAATCCTGCTGTAGAAAGCCTCAATTTATCTGTGGCAGCTGCTATTGCCATGCACCAGTTCTTTAAATAATAAATATGAAAAACATCCCTCTTCTTCTAATACTATCATTAATTTTATCGGCCTGTGGTTCTAATGATTTAATTAATATCACAGATAGCACAAGTAATAGGCAATCAAATCCAATCGATCAAACCACAAAACTCACTCTAGAACAAAACTCAGAGATAGAAGCTCAAGTGCAAAATCCATTCAAAAAATATCCGATTTCACTAGAAAATTTAAAAAATGAACCAATAGAAGTAACAGCTCTCAAGCTTGGTAAAATCGAGTACAGCACAAATAATTACACCCGTTACCAAGCTAAATATTCTGTGAATGGAATTTTAAATTCGGCTATTATAAACATCCCATTTTCTGCAACTGCCCAAAATCCAGCCCCGTTGATTGTTACCAATCATGGATACATAGACCCAAAAATCTACACGACAGGTCGCGGTCTCAAACGTGAGCAAAACTTTTTTGCCAACAACGGCTACGTTGTTATTCATCCAGATTATCGTAATCATGCTTTTTCAGACAAAAATATCGAAACCACTACCAATTTCCGTTTTGGCTATGTCCAAGATTCTCTTGGAGCTATTTTAGCTCTCAAGCAACTCAACGATCCTCGTATAAATACCGCAAACACAGTTATGCTAGGTCACTCGATGGGGGGTGGAGTTACAATGAAGGCAATTCTTACTCGTCCAGACCTTATAAAAGCAGCCGTATTATACGCACCTGTTTCTTCTAACGAGAGAGATAACTTCGACAAATGGACCCGAAACTCATACCCTCAAGCCTCCCAGATTCTTGAATCATATGGGGACTTTCTCGAAAATCCAGAGTTTTGGGATTCAATCTCGATCGACTCATATTTTGATCAATTTGAAGTTCCAGTATTGATTCAACAAGGTGCCAAAGATGATTCAACTCCAATTGAGTGGGGTAGAGCTACATATGCCAAATTAATAGATGCAAAAAAAGACGTCCAAATTATAGAGTACCCTTATGAGGGTCATGAATTTGCAACGTCTTTTAATAGTTTTATGAACTCTAGTCTAGATTTTTTTAATAGTCATATCGAATAAATCTTACTCAGAGTCAGAGCCTGTGCCACCGGCTCCAGAAGAATCAGCTCCACCACCTGTAGATCCACCACTTCCAGAGTCACTTGAGTCACCACCTGTAGAACCACCAGTTCCAGAGTCATCGGAGCTACCACCTGTAGCACCACCTTCGCCAGAACTAGTTTCTTCTTGAGTTTCTGCTGGGGCTTCTGGCGCGGAATCTTCTGAAACCTCGCTAGATCTATTCAGTTCTGGATTTAATTCAAAGTGCAATTGTTGGATTCTTGCCATCCAAGCTCTTTTTACATCAGCATGCGGATGTAAAATGTCTCTCAGAGGGGAGTTATCAATAACTCTTAAAACACTTGGATTATAACCCTTGGCATTTATAAGTTCTTTTAATTTATTTTGGAACTTGTGTTGAGACTCCTCTGTAGCCTGATATCCCTTTGGTATAAAAGTATGTGGAATCATCACAATCACCTTTGTCCCATTTTCTACAGCTTTGTTATAAACTGCATCAATCAAGCTTATATAATCATTGGCTTCGTCTTCAATAGCCTGTTGACTTGGATTTGCTCCAAGCCTATTCATATCGTTGTAACCACAGCAAACCACAGTAGTAGGTTTATCTGCCACTAAGTTATCTGCCTTGGTTCCGAGTATAGTTTCTGATTCCGCACCAACAGTACTTAGTTCATTTTCATTTTCAATTCTAGTACTATGGGCGACATTGGTTAATCCTAATGCATTCGAATCACCAATAATATTAAAGTTTTCTATCCAGAAGCGTGGATCTTGGTTTAATTCAGTTGGGCTTTGCTCAATGTATTCTTCTTTATTTAGAGACACTTGAGTGTCAGATTCTAACTGAACACGTACACGTGTGTTGGTTAGTCTTTGTAATGATTCATCTGTAGCGGGTCCATTTACACATAGTGCAAAGTTAACAACTGTTTGAGTTTGTTCAAAACTATTGTGAAAACTTGGTATCATCGATCTGTTTTGTGTCCAAAACTCCTCTGTGAAATTACCATTAGCATGCTCTAGAAATTCTACAGTTTTTTCTGCACCTCCAGCCCCATCGTGGTGAATTAAATAAGTATAAAAACCTCTTCTTTCTGGATATTGTTCAAGCCGAGTTCTAAAGAATTCTTTTTGTAACCCTAGAGTCAAGTTTTGAGCTGTAACTTCTAGATTAAATCTAGGATCGAATCTGTCTATATCAGCTTCTGTTAGTCCAGTATGTCTAAAATAAATTGCTTTTGCTTCACTCAATCGAGTATCCTCATTAAATGAAATTCCACGCACACCTCTACGTCTCAAATCCCTACCTAAGAAGGTTATCAAAGTTTTATCCATGATCTGTGTTAAACCACGAGCGCTACTTCTTACTTCCATTTGACCTGTTCGCCGATTAAGCCTCATGGGTCTAGCCATTCTATCTCCGCGGCTTTCTTTTTGGACAAGTCTCGCCATAATATCTGAAGGAACTTCTGGGTATCCTGCACAAATTTCATTTATAAGTGGTAACCATTGTCTTACTCCTGTAGATAAAGCCGAAACATTTAGATCGCGCATCTGCTCATCTTTGGCTATTAAAGAAAAAGCTTCCGATCTTTGTTCTTGTGTCTCTGCCGATTGCATGCTTGTTAGAAGCATTTGTAGCTGCATATAAGCATCATGCCCAAGAACACTCCCAACTAAGTCTGCCATCTTTAGTAAACCCTCATCAACTCCAGGATAAAAATCTAAAGGATTTGTAGTTTCGTTTTCTGGTCTGTAAATTTCCATAATCAATAGTTAAATTATCATAATATTTTATCATATTTTAACAAAAAAGTATACATTAAACTCTAAATTTCTTGTAAAGTAGAATCAATGTAATCTTGAACACATGCAAATCAACTTAGAAGCTCAATTTAAAAACAACAATCAAGTTGTTAAACAATTATCAGATATATCAAAAACTCCAAAAACTCTTCTGTATTTCTACCCAAAAGACAATACTCCGGGTTGTTCCAACCAAGCCACAGGGTTTAACGAAACTCTGCAAGAATTTGCAAACAATGGGATAACCATTGTTGGTTGTTCGCCAGACTCAATTGCATCGCATCAAAAGTTTATCGACAAATACAACTTAGAGTTTGCATTAATTTCAGACCCAGAAAAAACACTCATTCAACAAATGGGGGCCTGGGGAGAAAAAAAGAATTACGGAAAAACCTACATAGGTCTAATAAGATCCTCTTTCTTACTCGATACTAGCACAGGTAAAGTTATAAAAGAATGGCGTAATGTACGTGCCAAAGGCCATGCTGAAAAACTCTTAAAAGAGATTTAAACAAGCTCAATTACTTTGTTTATCATACGCACAACTTTCTCATGAATCTCATCTGAAGATTGTTGTGCTTTTTGTCCTAGATCAAACTGCCTAAACTCCAAAGTTCCATATTTAGTAAAGCGCGTAAAGCTATGGCCTGGGTTATAAGCAGATGGGGTATTACAAATTATATGGTTTGTGTTTTCACCAAGTGCACGTACAACTGAGTTTATTGTTTCAATTCGTAGGGGAGTGTAAAGACCACTAATCTCATCTAAAAGACATGGGTATTGCATTGCAAGTCTATTTAGAGTTTCTACTCCCATTTCTAAATCCATAGTACCAAAGTGCACATGTACACCACGTACATTTGTACCTCGGCGAGTCTCTAACCCAAAGCTTCTAAGCATACCATCTATTTTTGAATAGTGGGGAGCTCCAAGGCTTGTAACAGGTGTAAACTCTAGCTCGTTTGGCATAGAACTGGCACTTAGAATGATTTGAGTGCCTGCAGCTTCCGAAACCTTAGTCTCGACAAATTTTTGTAAATAGTAATGCTGAGTAGCAATATGATCCGCAATATCCAGACTTGTAAATCGATAAGTATCAGTTGTAATCTCTAACTGGCACGCATCCAATTCTTCCTTTACAGTCGAGAAATTTTTAATATCTCCTGATTCTAATGCCATCTTCAAGACAAAGTCACTTGCGATCTGATCTTGAATATAATTTATCTGCTTACCGCATGG
>CBFHYO010000057.1:0-11285 GCA_965660075.1 Patescibacteria group bacterium | reverse complement strand
CAAGACGAAGGCAGATGTGAAAATAACTCACAAGCCAAACATATATCAGAGGTAATATACGAAACACTAACTCAACTAGAAGCTAACTTTGTTGTTGTACCACAAGGCACAGTTGAAAGTAGACAAAGTTTTATAATTGATCAAATTAATCAAGTGGTTGATTCAAAAATGACTCTTTTATAAACTCATAACAATCATTAGCCTCTCCCTCAATTGGTTTGTTCAAATAACACATTGGTAACCAAATCACAGTATCTAGATCTACTACCAATTCAAAAAGTTGGTTTTTAGATATACAAGAGTCTAAATCCAATCTGGTAACTTCATCTAAATTATTAACAACAAAAATTGGTTCTAAATTTAATTCAGAATAAAAAGGTTGAAAATAATACAAATCTAAATCAGAAAAATCAACACCCTCTTCTAATTCACATAAAGCCGCGATAGCTTTTGTGTCTAAATTTTCAAATTTATAAGACAATACATCTGCAGATAATTTAGATTCAATTCGATCTAAAATTTGCAATGTGGCTTGTTGTAATTCTGGAACAGTATCTGCCGACTGCTCAAATTGAGTAATTTGTGATTGTAAATTTGATTGATTTGTAAGTAGTCTCAAACGCAAATCATGAATAGTTTGCTGCTGAAACCACCAAGTAACAAAAGAGATTAGAATAGACACCACTATTGTAATCATCAAATAAACTAAGTTACGTTTACGATATTGTTTGACGTCTTCTAGAAATTCAAAAAACATACTCATACTAAGAAATTACTAAACTAAAGTCACACTCTGTCTTAACAGAGTTTAGAACAAAACAATTCTTCTCTGCCTCCAAAAACAACTTTTGTGCTAAAACAACATCTGAAACAGAAAAAAGTGTCACAACAACATTGAATTTTTTCATAACAGGCTTACCATTATCTTTGCGATCGACAACTAATGTTCCACGAGCCTTTAATTTATCAAAAGTTAATTCAGACTTCATACAGTAAAATTTAAAAGTTGCTACAAAGCAATTTAATAAACTTAATCCAAAAAGTTCTTCTGGAGAAAATCCATTACCCATTCCATTAAACTTTTTTGGAATATCACAATGAATTGCCTCATATTCAAAACTTACACTAGACCAATTATCAGAATATCTATCGTTTGCAGTGGATGAAAATTCAAACTCTATTGGAAAATTATACATGGCGTTTTTTGGCTAAATACTTTTGATGATACTCCTCTGCCATAAAAAACTCATTAAATTCTTCTAAATTAGTTACAACCATATTGTTATAATCTGGTCCTATTTCATTTAGAAGTTCTTGAGCTTCAAGCTTTTGTGTGTCATTAACATAAAAAATAGCAGAACGGTAATTATCTCCAATATCAAAACCTTGTCGATTTAATTGGGTTGGGTCATGTATTTCAAAAAAATATCTAAGTAAATCTTTGAAAGTCACAACATCATCATCAAAAACAACATGTACAGTTTCGGCATGCCCAGTATCTCCCCCACATACAAGTCTATAAGTAGGATCTTCTAAAGTCCCCCCCGTATATCCAACACTAGTTTCTAAAACACCATTTAAATTAGAGAGTTTATCTTCTACTCCCCAAAAACATCCCGCTGCTAAATATGCATCTTGTATCATAGATACATGATACTTACACAAAGCCCAAAACCGCAATTAGAATACCTTGCTAGATAATCTTTTTAGATTCTAAGTCTAACATTTGCGATTCGTATTTATTAAACACAAAATATAAAATAAACATAATCACTGCCATTACAAATGCAGCGAAATTTGGAGAAATTGCAACCAAGAAACCGAGTAAAAAAGTAATAACCATGCGGGCTAATTGATTCAACATACTCACTCCCGAGAAAAAAGTAGATCTAAAACTAGAGTCCAAATGCGACTGTAGCTCTGCATTCAAATAAGTACCACGAGTCATACCGATTCCAACAATAAGCATTAAACATATACTTGATAACAAAACAAATGGGCTAAAAGCCAAAATTACAAACAAAGCAGTCAACAAAATTTGGGTGTTTTGCACATACGTTCTTAAACTTCCTTTAAAGTGATTTACAAAATAATTTATCAAAATCTGACACACAACCATTCCAGCATGCACAACACCAAATAGTAATACAGAAACCTCAAAAGAAATTAAAAATGGTTGGTACAACCAAATACCCATAAAAGCTACAGCTGGGACTAGTGCTAAATCTAACGCAAGCATTAGCACTGTTTTTTTAGAATATAAAACATCCATCACAGACTTGAAAATATTTTTATTACGATCTACCTCGGGATTTGAATCATTAGCTTTAATATCTTGCATAAAATATACACAAACAGTTGCAAAAACAGCAGTTATTAATGTTAGTAAATAAATGTACTCTAAACCAATATATGCAGCCAAAATCGAACCCAATAAGGTCGACATTAAAATCCCAACTAAAAATATATTGTTAAAATAGCTTAAGTGTTTAGTATATTTTTTCTTTAATTGTTTGTCTTTAGATTTATCATGATAATCAAAAAACAAGCTTTCGAATGCACCAGAGTTTAAAGCGACATGTAAAGCAAGGAATGTCTCGGCTATTATTACATGTGTAAGTCCATAGGCAATATGCATTAGATACAGTCCTAAACAAGCACACACACCAGAAAGCAACAAAGAAAGTTTACGAGACACTTTATCTGCAATGTAACCAGTAGGTATTTCTAGTGCAAAAACACAGAAATTAAAATAAGCCTGTAAAAAGAAAAATTCTTTTACACTAAGGCCAATTATATCGTTAAAATAAAGTAAAACAACTGGAGAGAACCAGTGTAAGCCATAAAGTAATTTGGCTGCGAAACTTAAGATAATGTTTTTCATTGTGTCGACTTAATACATTTAATCCTAACACATATAGAGAAATATAAAAGGCAAAAAGCTGGTCAGCCTACTATCATTACTGCGAGTCTGAACTAACCAACTTCTTGCTAATCCCCCCACTGCACTTTAGCATAACTATTTTTCTTGTCAACCCCTAAACACGAGAAAATTAATAAAAAAGCATCACCCCAAACAACAAAAAGGATTAATTGGCAATATCTAGCCCTTTAGCTGAAACTATTTTAAAAAATTCGATAATAGTTTCAATCCCCTTGTTAAAATTAAATATTCCAAAAGACTCATTTGGTGAATGAATATTGTCTTCTTCGAGTCCAAAACCAAGAAAAAGAGTCTCTTTACCCATAATTCTTTTAAAACTCTCCCCAACCGGAATACTTCCACCATCCAAAGTTGGAATAGGTTTTACTCCAAAAGTATTTTGCATAGCTAATTCACCAGCTTTGTACAACTGTGAGTCCAAGCTATTAGAATAAGCCTGTGCGGCATCTCCAAAAACCACATTAACCGTGCACCCCTGCAGATCTCTAGATAGAATATGTTTTTTAGCCAAATCTAAAATTCTTTGTGGATTTTGGTTTTCCACTAATCGCATTGTGATTTTGGCAGTTGCTTTGTGTGGAATTATAGTTTTAACGCCAGTATCCATATAACCTCCCCACATGCCATTGACTTCGAAAGTTGGTCTGATAGATGTAGATTCATAACCAGTAAAGCCAAATTCGGAGACAGTTTTAGATAAATCCATATCTTTTGCAAGATCCTTGTAGCTAGTCATTAAATCGTGTGCTTGCCTAAACACAGCTCTATGTTCTGTACTATAATTTTGTACATTGTCATAAAAACCCGGAATGCTCACCTGCCCTTTTGCATTTCGACATTCAGCTATAATTTGCGACAAAACGACAATTGGATTAGCCAAAACACCACCATAAATCCCAGAATGTACATCGCGGTTAGGCCCAATCACTTCTACTTCTAAACTAGCCAATCCTCGCTTAGAAACAGAAATTGATGGAACATTGTTAGCAATAATAGAAGTATCACTAATAAGTACTACATCGCACTCAAGCATTTGTTTGTTTTGGATAATAAAGTTATCTAGGTTTTCGGAACCAGATTCCTCTTCTCCTTCGTATAAAAACTTCAGATTTACTTTTAAATCATTCTCAGAAAATTCATTAAAATACTCAAGCGCCTTAAGTTGCAACCACACTTGACCTTTATCATCTGCAGCGCCACGAGCAAATATTTTATCATCTTTGATTACAGGTTCAAACGGGTCGGTGTCCCAGCCGTCAATCAGCTTTGCAGGCTGAACATCGTAATGACCGTACACGAGAACTGTTGGAAAACTCGGGTCTAAAATTCGTTCTGCATATACAATTGGGTGGCCAGGGGTATCCAACACCTCGACTTTGTTACAACCAAGCCTCGAAAGCTCAGTGTGCAAAAAATTTGCACAATCCAAAATACCCTGCTTATATGCTGGATCTGTTGAGACAGATGGAAATCTTAAAAATTCAAATAATTCTTCTAAGTGTTTTTCTTGACGTATAGAAATAAATTCCTTAATTTGCATGCAATCAAAAGTTAATTTATTTAAATATGCCAGAAAAACCACAAAAAATCGAATCAATCAGCCAAACACGAGAAGATCTGGTTTCTAAAATTGAAAGACAAATTAACCGAGAAAATATTCGTGGATCAATTCACACTCTTATAGATTTAGACAGAAAAAAAGCACAAAACAACACAAATCAAACCATAACACCACAAACAACTTCTAATCCAAGACCAGATATTAGCACCATGCCTTTGGCAGAATTAATAATTTTAGCAGAAGACCGCAAACAAAAGCTTGCAAATTTAAACCGCTAATTTACATCCCTATAAATGTTAAGACTTTACTTTAGTACTTGGAAAAATTTCATCAAATTTATCTAAAACATCCAAGGTTACTTCATACATGTGCAAGTGAGTTTTGTTATAACCATTAAAAACTATCGATTGTCGATCTGTATCTACCTCAACTTTAGTTAAATGAGGTTTTAATTTTGTATAAACTCCAAACACATCAGGTCTATTTGTACTCGCCTTATTACAACCATCAATTATAATACAAACTTTTGCATTTGTTTTAGAGGCTACAGTATGCAAGTAAGTTAAAAATTTATGAACCACACTCTCAGCAAAAAATGTCTGTAAGCACTCAATGGTTGGATTAAATCCACGAACGATCAAGAGCTTGTTTCCATCTGTATCGAATCCCTCAACAAGCATAGTACCACCAAGTAAACTGTAGATATCTACATCCGTATCATCTTCTTCTACATTTTTAGTATTCAAAGTTTCGGAGGTACCAAAACGATAAAAAGTTACATTATCCATTGCCGGAGCAATACCTTGACGGTACTTATTAGCCCAACAGGCACCAACTAACTGGCCAGAAAATTCTAAACTCAAATCCCTTAGTGGATGAATCTCAAAAGACTTAACGCCTCCAATCACTTTCTCTGAACTCTTAATCTGAGACAAAGTATCGTATGCAAGCATTTTTTTCACAACACTAAAGACTTTTGAATCAGAAAAAATTTGCTTTAAATAATCTTCAACTAAATATCTAACCGACTCATCTAACATTTTCCATTCCCTCTCGTATAGGTCGGATAAATTTATTGAAGTTAATAAACTAGGTAGATTAGATGGATCAAAAGCATCACCACCTAATGAGCCAATAGACGAAACACAAAATTTTATTAGAGCCAAAGTTAAATTATCTTTAAAGTTGGTAAAAGCTACGTTATCAATATCAATTGAAAGTAATTCAAAAACATTACCAGAATCAAGTAAATTAAAGGCATTTAAATGTCCCAACAATTTTTTATCAGAAATTCGTTTTTGAGCCCCCCTAAAATCTAATCCAATTAATGAATTAAGTTCCATCAAATCTTTGTCTGAAAGTTTATAGTACCTAATATACGAAGTTTTCAAAGCATTACGATCTAGAGATATATTTACAGACAACAATTCCGAAAGCATATTCATTTTCAGATTCTTTATCGATAACACTGCCTGACTAACATCCAAACCATATCTCTTAAGAACAGTTTTCGGTTTTAATTCTAATAGTTCTTGGATTTGAGCATCACTTAGATCTGAGTCTAATGAACTTAAAGTTTCTTTTAGTTGTTCAAATAAATCTATACTATTTAACAATTCAAAATCTAAACATGGATTAAACTCGCCTCTTTCTACCAAAGCTTTGTAAAATGGATATAAACCTGAATCTTTAGCAATTAAACCTTTATCAAAAGCCTCCTCAATAATGATCCAATCAGACAAATCAAAATCAGAAACTAAATCTTGCAAACTAGCAACTTTTGCCAAGGTTTCATCGTTAACGCAAAAAGCTTGCGATTCTAAAATGAAATCAACATCGTATTTAGATTCTGTAAATTCGGGTTTTACTTGTGTATGAATAGGATCAATCAATTCTAACTTTTTCAGGAAACCCATTCCATGAGAGAATTGTAATTTACCCCATTCAGCTGTGAACACACCATAAGAAAGTAAAAACAAATACCTTTCCAAATCAGATTCAAAAATTAATTCCTGAAGTGGATTTCTATTATATTGATTGATTCTATCATAAGAAGCTAAAATATTCTCTAAAGTCATACCGGATGGAATCAGCTGATCAAATTTAGAATCGTAATATTCAAAGCCAATTTCTGCAAAATGCTTTTTTAATATAAAAAAAGTAATAAACTTATCAATAAAGCCAACAGTTTTAAATACTAATTTAAAATCACTAATAATTGGGGAATTAATTTTTATAAATTTAGAATAGTTTTTATCATCAAGTGTAATTTCGTTGCCAATTTTGCGAGCAAACCAATTAATTAAATCTATATCTTTGGATTCACATGCAGCTATAAAAAGATTAATAGCATCCCCACCATTTAGAATATCTCGAAGTAAATGAAATTTATAATCTTCATCGATAGTACTTAATTTTTCAATCAGAAAACGTGCAAAATTAAGATCCACTTTAAAACAAAACCCATGATCCATAAAACTATCAAATAAAAATTGATAATCATACTCTGAATAAATATGTGAGCTTATAGAAATTGTATTTAATTTATTTAATGATAAATAAAATGGAGATGTAACATATTTAGGTAAAGAAGAATCCTTGAAACTCAATTGCGAGCTATAAATATTATGAACTTCGAACCATTCAAATAACTTTTGTTGATTTATATCTGAGAGAGAAAAAATAACAGCTTCAAAATTATCAACTTTTAAATGGATTAAAATTTTAGAAGCTAAAATATTGGTATCCAGCAAATCTAAATTTTTAAAATCCAATTTTTTGGAAGTAAAAAGCAAGTCAAACCTACTAAAATTAGACCTTGAACAAAAATAATCAAGCATCTGACCTAACAATCTAGAATTATGAAAATCTTGAGCATTGGCTTTTAACAAGCTTTCGAAAATTAAAGACAATGATTTTTGATCAGAATAATGTTTATCTACAAACTTTTGAAAGGCATTAAAGTTATAGTGAATAATCATATCCAAGTTCTCTAAATCTAAGTCTGATTCTGGAACAGATAAAGTATCAAAAAAGCTAAAACACTGTTCGAGCGTAGAATCTGGAAAATCTTTTGATTCAAATAGTGGTAAACTAACACCATAAAATCTTGAAACTAAAATACAAAATAATTCAAAAGAAACTTTACCATATCTGTCCTTTGCTAAAGACAAATCCGAATCAAACTCGGTACCAAAATGTAAACAAGAAAAATCATAAATATAAACAGAGAGTACAGATCTTGTTATAACATCGACAATTCGACTTGGAAATTCAGAAAACACTATTTTAAAAACATGATTAACCTTCTCAATAGTTTGAGAATTTAGAGTCTGCAACATGTAAGGATCTAACATTAATGTATCAATAAATTCATCATCCATTAGAGCATCATATTCCCGGGTATTACCTTCAAAAAATTTATGTAAAAGATAATTCAAATACTCATCTGAATACTCTACCGGAATTTTATAAGTTGAAACAATTCGATAAATCTCATCAAATTGATTTTCAGAGAAATGTTTCATTTCCAATGGTGAATATTGAGAGCTCCCAAATTGGAAATTACCAGATGTAAAAATCACATTGAAGTAATCTAATGAGTCTGCTTTAAAAATATTTTGAGGCTCGAGTTTTATATAGCGTGGAAAGTTATCAAGCAAGTGATAACGCGGATCTGCAGATAACTTGGATAAAAATAAAAACATAAAATCATTACCAGCAATGTTAAAAAGTTCTGCAATAACTTCTGCTTGTTTTGTACTATATGATGGATTGTTAAAAGTACCATCTGAAAATTCGAGAAGTTTATCTCGTAAAAGATCAATTAGATATTGATCTTTAGCAGCAAAAAACAATAAATCATTAGCATCAATCGATACGCTAATAGAATTTACTAAACTTTCATCAAAGAGACTTCTGTTTACTAAAATAAATTCATAAGCATTCTGATTTATCTCATTATTTGAATCATATATGAGTTTGTTTAATTGATCTCTTGAATATTGACCAAAATATTCCAGTTCAGAAATATTTATATGTGTTAAATATTCATTAAACGAATGATATAAATTTAAATTTACAAATAAATAATTATCAACAAAGTACATCTCGGCTTGTGAGTTTTTAAACCTTAAGATGTTATAACGCCCACGAATCAATAAATCTTTAATAAATGCCTGCTCAAGATGTGATTCTGATAACATAACAGTAGGCGGAATAAAATCTATATGCGTTAAATCATATTTAACATATTTATCCAACATTAATAGCTGATCTAAACTTAACTGTTCTAAAAATTGTTGATCTTTAAATAAAGCATCGCCACTTAATCCCTTTTGAATATTTTCAAGCAACAATGTATAAATTTTTGAATCTGGATGAAAACTGTCTGTAAGCAAATGCAAAAATTTGTCTGGATTTATTAAAAACAATTCAACCTTTCGACTCAAAGGTAAAAAATCTAAATCATTTAAAGTAAATAAATCAGTTACAATAGGTGAATTATCATCCTCTAAATAGTTCTGTAATAATTGATCATTTCTAGTAAATAAAAATGAAAAAGTAGCTAAGTTATAATCGTCTTCAGTATTCAAATCATCAAGCGAAAATCGTTCCGATAAAAAGTTTTCAAGAGCCTCATACTGATCATGTTTTAAAAGATTCTCAACAAAAAAGTACCCAACCAAAGACAAGACATTTTGTTTTTCAAATCTTATATACTTTGAAAATCTATGCATAGCAGGGTGCATTTCAACCGATAGTTCGTCATAAAAACAACTAAAAATATACTTTGTATCATCTTTAAAATCGATAAATTGAATTAAATCTTGATCCACAATAAAGTTTAAAAATTCATAAACCTGAATTTTTTCCAAATTAAGATTATCCCTAAAAAAGTTATAAAATTCCAATTGCTTATCTAATGGCAAACTCATGGTTTGAAAAGTATTTCGCATTGTATAATCCAAAATCTGCTGATCAGAACTAGGATTGAGCAGTAATTTGAGGACTAAACCCATAAACACAACACTCAAGGCTAAACCTGCAACATTAAAATTCAAACAAATATTCGCAAGATTTGCATAAATTGAAGTCAATGCAAATTTTTTATTTTCAGCTATGGCAGATTCAAAATCAACAGACACCTGGTTTAAATTTACCATAGAACCATACTTGGGATACTCTAAAGATAATTTCAATATTACAATAAAAAACTCTTGCTCGTTAATACAACTCTGCAAAAGTTTATTCAAAACTTGATTAAATTCTTCAAAAGAATTAACCCCATCTTTTAAATTCAAGACTTCGGTTATAGATTCATAGTGCTTAGTTACAATCATCTCAATCTCACTATGAGAGGCCATAAAATTTAAAGCATCTTTTTTAAAAAGCAAAGAATCTTTTTCTAAAGAATCATTTAAAGACTTATCTTGTGTCATATTTTGAATTAAAATCTTATTATTATAACACATTAAGAGCATGTTATCAAACAAGACTAAGAATCAATCTTACCCCACTCCAAAGCTTTAATTTTTATACCTTTTTCTCGAAACTTTTTCTCAAACACTGTTTCAATTAAATAAGGTGAATCTGCATCTAAGTGCAAATGCGTATCAACAACATCCAAACCTGGGACTATGTTTATTTCGGAAAGTTGCTCGAGCGTGAAATTATACAATAAGTCTGAATCCGATTTAAAACACAAAGTTCCATTTTGAGACAATAATTTATTATAAATTTTCAAAAAACGTGTATGCGTTAGTCGCTTTTTTGCATTGCCTTTTTTAGGTTGAGGATCAGAAAAAGTCAGCCAAAGCTCCGAAACACTCCCAGTTGGAATAAATTCCAACAAATCCTCGGCTTTCATTCTTGAAAAAAAACAATTTTCTAAGCCTAATTCTAAAGCCTTCGTACCTGCTTTAAAAAGTCTATCAAGCTTAATATCTAAACCAATCACAATAGAATCTAAATTACGCCTTGCGTATTCAACGGCAAACAAACCATCACCACAACCAAGTTCAATAACTAACTTTTTGTTATTAACAACAACATTTTTTACATCTGATGAATCTAAAACATTCTGCAAACTAGATGCAGCCTGTATTCTGATAAGTTTTTTTCTAGCCATTTGATAAATTAATTTTTATCAATATACCTGTTTGCCAATAAATGTAAAAATTCTTGAGTGTTTGTAATATTAAAATCGGCCATAACAGACTTTGCAAATTGCACTTTAACACTTGAAAAATCATTTTTCAATCCAGAAGTAATCATTGAAGATTCTGGTAAAATACTTTTACGTAAGTCCAAATATCGTAAAAAATCAGGCAAGGAAATTTCCGGATGCGACATTTGTAAATCAAATAGTGAATCACTTATGGCATATAACCCAAGCAAGGAATCTCTTAAATCAATAGAACCAAAATGTAGTTCACGTAATAAAGGTTGAAAATCTTTTGGACCGTAATGCGGAACATATGTATCGAGCTGATTTGCATCTAAAATCAAACCAACTCCGTACCTAAAATTAAAACGCAAATCGTCAACTGAGTATAAATCCACACAATCAAACAATCCCGGAAGTAATCTTAAAGAAGAACTCTCAGTCATTTCATGATTAGTTCTAATCAATCCTTCCTCCAAAATAACACTTAACTCTGCAGGGTCCGCAGCATGAAAAAATTTAAAAGAATCAGAGCAACCCTCCAAATCATTTAAACTCTTATAAACTGGTAAACTTTTATTAGTATGTAAATTTGTTAAAGTATTCATAGGACT
>CBFHYO010000056.1:0-3842 GCA_965660075.1 Patescibacteria group bacterium | reverse complement strand
TTGGATGGTTTTGGCCTGATCTTCATTTTGTGCTTTTTTAAGCCGAACTTTCTCGACAATTTTTTCGGCAATCTCTTTTTGTTTTGCTGTATCTACCACAACTTTCGATGCAATAGTTCTTTTACTTTCCTTAATTGACTGATTGCTTGCAATTTGAGTTTGTTTTTCTTGATTAGTTTGTTTGAGTACAGTTTTTTTGGCAAAAACATCATCTAATTGTTGTGAAACAACTTGGTTTTCAACTTTAATAGCTTGAGTTTGCACTTGTGGAGCTGGCTCCTGGTTTTGAACTTGCTCTGTTGCAAACAGTGCCCCTGTAAGCAGATTAGCTAAGTTGTCGATAACATTTTCTGTAGCGACTTCGGTTGTGGTGTCTGTGGTGTCTTCGTTTTCTTCGGTTGTGGTGTCTGTGGTGTCTTCGTTTTCTTCGGTTGTGGTGTCTTCGTTTTCTTCGGTTGTAGTGTCTGCTGCGTCTGTTGCCGCTTCGTTTTCGTCAGCTGTGGTGTCAGTAGCTGTGTCGGTATCGGTTGTTGTTTCTGTGGTTGTGACTGCTGGGGTTGGTTCTGTGACTGTAGTTGCAGTTGTTGGTTCTGTGATGGTTGTTTGGGTGACTGGGATGCTAACTGGAATATTGACGGGAGTTACAACAGTTGGAGTAACTGCTGTTGGTGTGACTACGGCTGGGGTCACAGTTTTATTAACTGTAGGAGGAGTATAATTTGAGCTACTACTGTTACTACTGCCACTACTTGTTACTATGGCGTCTACTGTAACTGGAATTGTAACAGTTGAAGTGAGTGCTGGATTCGCCTTAGATGTAACTATAAGTTTTGTGTTGTAGGTTCCAGCGGTTGTGTACATGTGACTTGGGTTTGCATCGGTTTTATCTACTGTGCCATCGTTATTGAAATCCCATTCATAATCATAATCTGCAATTTGGTCAGCTTGAGTGGTATTAAAACTAAAGCTAGTTTCGGTATTTCCAGATGATGGAGAAAGTGTATATGCTACAATTAATTTATTTGTCGTCGAAGAACCTTCGTAATTACTCACACTTAATTCCACATTATAAATACCGTAATCGGTAAATTCTTTTTGAGTGTTATTAACATATGAATCTACAGTGCCATCTGAATCAAAGTCCCAATTGGAAATAATTCCGCTACCTTGAGACGTGTTCTCAAAATCAACTGTTAAAGGTGTTGCTCCAAATGCTGGATCTGGATTAAAACTTGCGCTTGGGCCCTGATCTGTAATTACCACATCGAATGTATAAGTATCCGAACCAATAGAATTGGCTGCCGTTAAAGATACTTTATATGTTCCAAGTGCCCCAAAATCATATGTTGGATTCTTACTAGTAGAATCCACCGTTCCATCATTATCAAAATCCCATTCGTAAGTTAGACACCCACCGGTGGATGTGTTTGTAAACTGGGCATGAAAATCATCTGCTGGATATGGTGTATATTTGCTATAAGTACTACTTGCGAGAGGCGTGACAACTTTATCTTCGATAGTTATTGCTATTGATTTTGTTTCGGACTGTCCATCTGCTGTGGCATTGTCGAAAATGCTAAGTTCTGCATTAAAAGTTCCTGCCGTTGTATAGGTGTGAGTTTGGCTTGTGGTTGTGTTTTCTAAATGTGTTATAACAGCTGAACCATCTCCAAAATCGTACGAAGAACTTTCGAATCCAGTTGATGAATTTGTATATGTAACTTCAGTGTTTTTGGCTAAACATAAAGACGACAGCGCTCCATCAACATTCATCAATCTAAAGGTTGTTGTTTGAGTAGTTTCTAAGCCACTGATCGAAGCTGTTAAACTGACTGTTATATCGCCAGTGTTCCCTTGTAAATCAGTATTTACATCTCCATTCACCTCTCCTGTTTGGTAGTTGACAATAACAGTGTTGCTATTTGAATCACTATCTGAGACTCCATCAGAACCTGAATCTACATTAGTATTCAAGTCCCATGTATAGATAACCCCACTCACAGGAGCAAGTACATTAAGAGTGATGTTTTGTGATTGAGGAACAATCAAGCCTGCGTTTGGTAAAACTGGATCATCCGTACCATCAAACTCTAGGGCTGAGTTTCCAGAGCCATCCTTAATGCTAAACTGTGCTTTGGGTGTTACATTTATATCTATTGTATGTGTGTCTGAACCAGCTGGATTTGTGACTGTTAATTTAGTTGTGACTAAACCTGCTACATCTGTATAAGTTAAAGTTGGGTTTTGGTCTGTGGAATCTGAGTCGTTTGAGGTAATTCCATCTCCATTGGAATCAATTGCCGTATTCAAATCCCATGAATAACTAGAAATTAAAAGACCCGTACTAGTATCTGTAAACTCTACAGATTCTCCTTGATTAATATTTGTTGTGTTTGCAGTAAAATTGGCAGTTGGAGGCGTATCTGTCACAGATATTTCAACTCCTGCACTTTGCACACTTCCTGCTGAGTTTGTAGCAGTTAATTTAACTTTATAGGTCCCCGTACCTGCAAATGTATGAGTTGGGTTTTGTTCAGTTGAATCTTCTGTACCATCATTGTCGAAATCCCATGACCAACCAGTTATACAGTTACCTGTAGCCGATCCTGTAAATGAAACTTGTAACCCATCTACAACTGTATATGTAAAAGTTGGCACTGGGGCGCTTATAGAATCTACGACTTCTATGTCTACTGTTGCAGTTGCAATTTGGCCTGTAGTGTCTAGGTGGTTTAGAGAAAGTGTATAGTTTCCAACTTCGTAAACTGGACCAAGACCTTGACTTGGTAAAGTTGATTGTTGATCGTTGGCTGGATTTGTGTCTGCATCCCAAGTAGTAAGATCGTCTCCATCACTTTTCGCATCTGTTAAAGTGTCGAAATCCCAATACAATGAGGCTGGTATTACAGTAGATATGTCATCCAGAGATATTTGATAACCTCCTCCTGGATCTGCTGCACAAGTGGTAAAATCACCAATAATTGGATCTAATAATATTAACTCCTTGGTAACTGATTGGGTGTCACCCATGACACCTGTAGCAGTTAGAGTGATATTAAATTGTAAATCACCACTAATGTCTGTTGCAAAACTGGCACCGTTTACTTGGTTTGAAATATAATTTACTTCGACTGCGATGCCGGTGGCGTCTACATCGTTATCTGGGGTTCCATCACCATCAGAATCGACTTCGTTATTTAGATCCCATTTGTAAGACCCTCCATTTACTGAGGTTGAGGCATCGAGCGTGATTGTAGTGTTTTTTGGAAACATTGCTTCTGTATCATCGGCGTCTCCATCGTCTACAGTAATATTGGCAGTCACTGGCAAATTAAAAGTCGCTGTGGCAGAGCTTGAGTAGGAGGATGTTTCTTTTACATTACTGACAGCCGTGACCCCGTCACTTAAGGTAGCCGAGGCAATTACATCTGTTACTGCGGTCACGATATAATTAGTATTTTGCACAGTGTAAGTTTCTGGGATAATCAAATCTTGATTTGAAAGTGTACAAGTTCCTGATTCGAGCGTTCCTGGGATTTGGCGATTGCCTTGGGAATCTACTAAATAGGTATCAGCCTCGCCATCTACATCTGATATATAAGCAATAAAAGTACAAGATTCACCTGTAACTGTTGCAGAGACATCGATATTCACAATAAAGTCTCCATTACTGTAACTGGTTGAATTTACTGTTGGCGTGCCGCTTTGGAGGCCGTGCTGGGCATGTACCAGAGGGTTCACGTTACTAAAACTTGAATTTGTGACATCGAAAACCATAACGCCATCGAAATAATTAAACTCTTCTTGTGCTGAATCTAAATTATACATTCCGTTATTGGTTC
>CBFHYO010000055.1:0-3760 GCA_965660075.1 Patescibacteria group bacterium | reverse complement strand
TGTGCAGTTGCAGTTTAATATCGAATCTTTTGGCTTGCCATCTGTAGTTGTCGAAGGAAATATGATCGTGGCTTATCCCGAAAAAATTTCTGATGAAGCTTATGTTTCTAAATTAATTGCGCCTGTACTAGAAATGTCTGTAGATCGTTTGCAACAGATTTTAAAAGGAGAAAACAGATATGTTGTTCTAAAAAAAGCTATGGATCCATCTTTGAGCTTAAAAGTTAAGGAGCTTTTGGATTCCGATAAAAAATTATTTAAGGGTCTTGGTTTTGAAGATTTAACTTATAGACATTACCCAGAAAAAACCTTGGCTGCAAACGTGATTGGATATAAAAATCAAGAGGGTGGCCAGTATGGTTTGGAACGATATTTTGACGACATGTTAAGTGGAGAAAATGGAGTTTTTAAAGCTAAATTGGATGGTCTAGGGCAATCTTTGACTGTTGGTGATGATACCGTGATTACACCGGCCAAAGATGGTACGGACATTTATTTATCTATCGATAGATCTATTCAGCTAATGACTGAGCGCCTGCTTGCCAAGGCTGTAACAGATTATAAAGCTGATAGTGGACAAGTGATAATAATGAAACCTAAAACTGGCGAAATTTTAGCTATGGCAAACGCTCCTTCTTTTGATTTAAATGATTATTCTGCTGCATTAGATAAAACCGAAATTGTTTTAGAAGAAGAGGACTATATGAATATAGAAAGACTAATAAAAGATGGTCAGGAGAGCATTTGGTTTCATGAAGACAAAGAGAGGTATCAAAAAATTCAGTTATTTCCAGTTAAGTCCGAAAGTGGACGCGAGATTTATTACGAAACATATGCTAATCGAGTTGGGCCTGCGGCTTATTTGAATAAAGCAGTGTTTGATGTATACGAACCAGGTTCTGTATTTAAACCAATTACAATGGCTGCTGCATTAGATGTAGATGCTGTTACCCCTGCAACAATAATTAATGATGATGGTCCAATAAAGGTAGATGAATTTACCATCGACAATGCCTTGGGCGAGCATTATGGAGAAATAAATATGACTCAAGTTTTAGAAACTTCGAATAATATTGGTATGGCCTGGATTTCTCAGAAACTTGGGCGTAGGTTGTTTTATTCATATATAAAGAAGTTTGGTTTTGGTAAGGCCACAGGTTTGGATTTTTATTCTGAGCCTATTGGTAAGGTTACCTCTTTTCTTGGTTGGGCTGAATCGGAATTGGTTACAAGGTCTTTTGGCCAGGGTATTTCTGTGACACCTGTGCAAATGATTACAGCTTTTAGTGCTATTGCTAATGATGGTGTTTTAATGAAACCGATGCTAATAAATAAATTAACTAGCTTTGATGGAACTCAGCAAAAAGTTGAGCCTGAGGCTGTTTCGCGTGTGGTTTCAAAAAAAACTGCCGATACTCTGACTGCCATGTTAACTTCTGTAATAGATAATGGACAGGGGACAGCTGGCCAAATTGCTGGATATAGTGTTGCTGGTAAAACTGGTACGGCTCAAACCTATTCCAAAGGAAAACCATTGGAGGGTCCTGGTACTACTTTTGCAACCTTTGTAGGTTTTTTGCCTGCTAGCGATCCAGAAGTTGTTATTCTAACAAAAATAGATAAACCTAGATCTTCACAGTGGGCTTCTTCGACTGCATTGCCGCTATTTAAAAAAGTTGCTGAGTATTTAGTTGGTTACCTTTCTATTTCGCCTGATAGATAGTGACTATTCAAATTTTTTGTTCAAGCTTAAGACTTGCTTTGCGAGTCTTTTTTTAATTTTGTAAAGTTTAATTTGCTTTTTTTTGTGAAAATTTTTTTAAATTAGCAATTGGCCTTTTATATAAGCTTTTTTTGATGTTTGTCTAATCTGTTTGTATATTTGAGTTTTGTGCTGTTTTTATATTTTGTAAAGTTTTGCCACTAATGGATAGTTGAACAATAAATTAGAAACTTTATCCTTATTTTAAGTCTGTATAAAAGAAGTAGTGTTAGATTCGATGTTTTGATTAATTTTTTTATTATTTATTTGCACCCCCTAACCATGAAAAAATTACAGATTTTTTTATTGGCGTTAATAACAATTAGCCTATCTTATATGGCTGGTTTGTTTGTTTATGCCCAAACCTCACAGCCACAACCACCAAGTTTAGATTTATTTGAGACAAAAGTGGATTTTGGTGATTCTTTGAAGGGTGCAACATTAATCAAAGATGAACCACAAAAAGCTGAACAATTTGCAGGTGGGGTTAATTTAATAAAATTCAATAACGATCAAAAGCTTTCTGCGAATAGTTTTGGAGAAGATTGCCAGGTTGTGCCTGCCAAGCCTTCTGGAAAACCCAACTTTTTAATTGCAGATAGAGCAATGAGTTTAAAAGAGTTGTTTTTGGAAAATGTAAAACCAAATAATGCTGTGCATATTTTTGGTTCTTTTGGCGTTGGTGAAAATAAATTACGAAAGTTTAACATTACTCCTCACCAAATTGTTGAAAGAATTAAAACTGACTATTGTTGTGAAGAATTAGATTTTGAAAATCGAATTTTACGTCCTGGTGATTCGGTTTATTATTATAGCTTTGCTCGTGACTTTACTGCTTTGGATACTCAAAGATGTGCAATTGGTGAATTAGATGTTAATCCAATTGATTTTAAAGGTTCTGGTTGGTATGTAAACTATTTGTCGTCTGTTGATTTTATGGATGTACTATCCGAAACTCAACGACTAGACACTTTGTATAAAATCGATACTAATACGGCCCAATCTGAATTGTTTTGGCCGCCAAGTTCGCAAGCACTACGGGTTGAACAACTTCGTGGTCAATTACCTATTCAAAAAAAACAAGGTCTGGAGGATCTAGGTTTTGAACCAGGTTTGTATTGGATAAAAATTTCTCGTGTAGACGAACCAATTGATCGTAGAGTATCAAGTCCAATTCCTGATAATACTTTGCGTGCGCAATTAGATGATAATGGTGTCTTGGCCTGTAATCAGTTGGCATATTCATTTAAGTTTTCTTTGGATTCTAATTCTGATTTTCCTATTTTATTTTCTGGCTTTAGTTTTGATCAACTAGCAGATGTTGAGTATGAATTATCTTTTGGAAATAACTTTTCGGTTGCTGCTCGTAATGGTCGTTTCGATATTAACTCTGCTGGTGGTGTTATTGGGGTTCGTAATACTGAATTAAACCAAAATGGATTAATTTTATATCCAGGTGCAGATATTGATTTTGATTTAACGATTAAAATTCGTCCTGATAATGCAAATCCTAATTTGTCTTTGGGTGAAGTAAATTTAGATGCAAATTTAATCGAAGCCATTGCAGGTTTGACTCTAAATACAGAATATTTTCAGTCTAATTTTATTGTTGATCAATGTGCCAACAATGTTGCATTTGCTCCTGAAGATGTAAACTTTAGTTGTGCAAATATTGTGGGCGGGGATAATGTACAAGATAAAACTATTGCGGTCACAAACAATCGTCGGCTGCCTTTGGATTTAGTTGCTGCTACATTATTTCAAGTTAACGGGGCTTTGCCAGCTTACTTAAAACTAGAACCAGATGCTATTCAAGACCAAATAGCAATTGGGAATGAGGGGGACTTTCGTTTTACTGCTACATTTAATTTGAACCAATACATTGATGCTAATGGAGTTGGATTTAGCGATGTTTTCAAATGGGAGTTTGGAGATTTTGAGACAGATGTATTTGATGTACGTGTAGAGGGTTGTGATGTGAATACAGTTGATGCAGAA
>CBFHYO010000054.1:0-5085 GCA_965660075.1 Patescibacteria group bacterium | reverse complement strand
AAAAAAATTCTTGTTAGGTGTTTTTGTATGAATTATAAAGTGGAGCCATTAACCGGGATTGAACCGGTGACCTCACCCTTACCATGGGTGCGCTCTACCAACTGAGCTATAATGGCACTTTAGTTTTTTGAATTAACTTTCGTGTTAATTTTCGATAAATCTAGTATTAATTTAGCAAAAATTTTATTTTGTTCAAGGGTTTTGCTTGTTTCTTATTTGTGTGATTTTTGTTATAATTTTATTGTTTTAAATAAATAATATGCAGAATTCTTTTAATGATTTACCAAATAATTTTGATGGTCTTTCAGATCCTCCAAAGGCGCCTTTGGAAAAAAATGAAAAACCTTTTAATTTTCAGGTTTTAAATCAACAAGTAGCTGCAGGTGCTCCATCAGATTTTATGAATCAGTTGAAATCCATTCCATATGATTTCCTTGGGTACTCTAGGTATACTTTGGGGTATATTTTTATGCAGTTGTTTGCACTTTCTTTTTTGATTGGGGCGCTAGTAATTGGTGCTTTTTTGTTTTTATCAAGTTCGGGTACTGCTTTTAAAAAACAATTTTCTGATAGCGGTTTGGAATATGGCCAGTTTGTTTTGGATATGTTAGATAATTTAAACCTTGAATTTTTGTATAGTGGGCTCTTGATTTTGTTTATTTTGCTAACTGTGTTTTTGTTTAAGAAAAAAGGAAAAGTAAAAGAATTTTTTGCATTATCCAGTTCTGGTATTTATTTGTATAGTAAGGGTCGTTTAAGTTTGGTTTCGTGGGATAAGCTTGAGCCAATTGTTGGAGTTTACGGTTCTAATGAAAATTCAACAATTGTGTACACTTATAAATTGACTATGGCAGAGCAAATAGCAAATGCAATGACTGACATGCCTTACAACAATTCAAATAATAGATCCTTCGGGTCTAGACTTGCGGGCACAGGGGTTACAATTGGAAAAACGTTTTCTGTGGGTAAAGGGTTTTCTACTGGTAATACTCGTAATGTTCGATCAAAACAAGCACCAAGATTGTTAAAGTTATATGGTGTAAAGCATTCGGATGCAGTGGTTGAAGTTTCTAATTTTTATTTTCATCAATAAACCACTGTTGACAACTTATAAATAAAGTTTATAATTTGTTTTTAACGTTTTTTTATTTATGTTTAGAGAAGAGTTTGAGCAGATAAAAAAAGCTTCCGAAAAAGATTTTGAATCGCAAGCTGATAAAATTTTTTTAGCAAGAAGAGGTTGCAGCGCGGCATTAAATCGAAAAGTTGTTCTGTCTGCTAATACTGAGTTGAATTTGGAAGATTTTTATATTCATATGCTAGCTAAGTATTTTGCTGGTATGGCTACTCGAGTGTGTTTTTATGATGAAATCGATATGTTTGCATATCATAGTTTGCAATCTAATTTCGAGAACATTCTTAATTTATGGATTTTGATAAATCGAGTACTTGTTTCACATAGTGATTTCTCTGTGAGACTAATGGATTCTGAGGAGTTAAAATGCGTTTATAAATTTGAAAACAGGGAGTGTCTTTTGGATTCAGTTTTTGCGACTGCTATATTTTGTGATCGTTTTCAATCATCGACCCTGGATTTTAAAGTTGGGGAATCGTTTTTAGCTGGTGCTGGTAATAGCTTGGTTGCACCAAAATTTTAGTAATTTAATGATTTAAAATGGAACTTTACTTAGTGCGTCATGCGCAAACTGATTATAATAAAACACATCGGATTCAGGGTTCTCAAATTGATTCTGAGTTAAGTATTGAGGGTCTTGAGCAAACTAGAAAAATTGCTCAAAGATTAAAAGATATTCATTTTGATTTGATTTTATGTAGTCCTTTAAAAAGAACTAGAAAAACTTTAGAGGTAATATTGCAGGTGCATGCTCAAAGTTTGTGTGATTCTGTAGTTAAACTCGAAAATGATTTAATCGAAAGGGATTGGGGCAGTGCTAGTGGAATGTATTGGAAAGATGTAGATTTTGAAAATTTACCTCCAGATTCTGAGTCTCAAGTGCAGGTTTTAAATCGAGTTATTAAATTGCTCGAGTCTCACTATAATCAAAATTCTGATTCAAAAGTTTTGATTGTTACACACAGCGGTGTTATTAGAGCTTTGTTAGATAACTTATTTCCTGAGGCCAATTGTAAAATCACAAACGTTTCTTTAACCGTCTTTAAATTTTGTATCGATGGTAATCATAAATTGATTATGGAGCCATGTAACGCGCACTTGGAAGATTAAGCACATAGATTGTTTTAAAGTCTGTATGTGAAAAAGCCCTAGCTGGCTAATAGATAAGCGATTATATACTTACGGCCCGTTAGTATCAGGTGGGTGTTCGCACATAAAACCCACGAGTTTTATAAATATTGAACTCCCTTAAGTATATGATAGACGAGAAAGTAAAATGCTTATCGTCCAACTAGGTACTTAAAATTTAACATGTAGTGTGTGATCTTACAAGTTAAAACTTAAATAAAGAAAATCAGACTTTTTAGAATGGCAGACACAAAGCTTATAAAGTTTAAGAATATGGAGTTGCCCATGGCTCCAAGAAATTTTATATCAATAAAAAAGATCATCAAAATGTAGGCGAGGTGTCTTTGAATAAATTGCGTATATTTGTAGAACTGGTAGTGGGGAATGAACAATCCAAGTATTTTTGATCCATCTAATGGTGGTATTGGAATAAGATTAAATGCACAAAGTGCAATGTTTATATCTACCATATATCTTAGTGTCATTTGTAATCCTCCTGTTACGTGTTTGGAGAGAACTCCAAGAACAAGTGCTAATAAAAAATTGCTAAAAGGTCCGGCAAAGGCTACAAGTGCTGAGTCTCGTTTGGGGTTTTTAAAGTACACTGGGTCTACTGGTACTGGTTTACCCCAGCCTATTCCTGCAAATAGAAACATTAAGGTTCCGTAAATGTCTAAGTGTTTACGTGGGTCTAGTGATAGTCTTCCTTGATTTTTCGCTGTGTCGTCTCCGAGTATGTGTGCTGCCCATGCATGAGCTGCTTCGTGAATTGACAGAGCTATAAGAACACTAATTGCAAAAATAATAAAGCCTGGGTAGTACATATTTGGGAGTTATTTTTAGTTTATTGTAATACTTGGAGTCTTTTTAACAAGGGGATTCATAAAAAAGCTTGCAATTTAGACTTGGTGTGTTAAAATTCGGCTACTATTTATATGTAATTATTACTTATGGCTCGTGTTTGTCAGTTTAGCGGAAAGAAAACCACTACTGGTCACAATGTATCGCATTCGCAAAGAAAAACTAAGCGTACATTTGCAGTTAATTTAATTAAAAAACGTTTACAAGATCCAGAAACTGGAGAAATGTTTGTAGCTCGTATTTCTACTAAAGCGTTAAAAACTCTTACTAAAAATCCAAGAAAAATGTTAGAGTTTGCTCGTATGATGAGAAACAAATCTCGTAACAGAGCAAAAAGACTTCTAAAAAGAGGAGTAAACTAAACTTTCCTTTACCCACTTAGTTGTAAGTGGGTATTTTTTTATTTTAAATTACTTAACATATTGAAAAGTGTTTTATAATTCTGACAGTGTTGCAACTTACCCTCAGATTGAAGATGCATTAAGACCTATCTTAATGCAAAATAATATTCGTTGTGCTAGTTTACGTGCAGAGTCTAGTAAAATTGCTGATAGTTTATTTTTTGTTATAAGTAAATCTATCGATACTCAACAACAAACAGAATGGGATTTTTATTGGGATTTATTAGAAGAATTTGAGTTCGAAGCTCGTGAGCCCTTATTATTTATGAAAGTAGATAAATATTCAGAGGCTTTGTTATGCATGGATAGGCTAGAAGTTAATCCTAGATACCGTGGTCTTGGAATCAACCCAACAGTACTGTCTTATGCTCCTGATATTTTGAGTCAGTTCTCTGCGAATTATGTTTTAGATGTTGCTGTGCATTTAAATATCGATTTAACTTCTTATTTTATTCGACAAAATCGCTATGCTTTACATGAAATTCAAGTTAGTTCTCAAAAATTGCATGCGATAGACGAGTATTATTTAGCGCCTGGTCTTGTTACGATTGGTTTTAACCCCAATTTAGATGCAAGAACTATAGTACAATCAGAATTTGTTGGTTTGGATATTAACCAAAGATTAGTTTATTATAAATTATTAGCTCGCTTTGTAGACTCTGTGACAAGTTGTTTAATTAAGTTTTATAAGGACCCAAGTGGTCTCTCTGAAAAAAATCGAAAATTCTTGTTTAATGTTATTAAAAATTCAGGATTTAATGAGTTAGCTATAGAGCAAATTTTGTCTCATTCGGCTCCTAGTTTATCTAACCGTGATAGTTTTTTGTTATTTCAAAATTTTAAAATGTACTTTGCTGAAAATTACTATAAAATTTCTCAAAAATTAGGAATGATATTTACACGATGAATATTTCAAAAATTTTATTACCAGTTTGTTTAAGTTTGTCTGCATGTAGTGCTAAACCTTCTTTGGTTGCCCAATCAAATTCAGTAGGTTCGGATTCAGATAGGCAATTGCAGAGCCAAATTTGTGAACAGAAATTCGAAGATTATAATCAGATTTATCTTTTGGCCGAGCCACTTTATGGAGTTGATAGATGTGCGGCTGATATTCGTGATGACGTTTTTATTTTGTTGTTTTCTCTACGAAAAACTCAGATTTCTGAGCCTATTTGTGATCAAATTGAAAATGTTGAAGATGTTTTAGACCCTGTAGTTGATTATTCTAAAAGATCTATTGTTTTTATTTCTAATTACTTAGATTCTCTCGAAGCACAAGCTTTTTCTGTTAATATTTCTCATAGGAATATGTTTCCTCAATTAAAAACCTGTTTTTTGCAGATTGAAGAAATTTTTCACTCCTATACTATGTTTGGTTATGATTTTGGAATAGATCCTGTTGTGTTTAGCTATTTAAATGCTAAATTAGATAGTGTTGAGAAACAGTTGTATACTACTAATTATATGTTTTGTTTATATTAGATCAGATAAAAAAATTTTGTGAGGAGAGCTTAGATATCAAATTACCAGCTTTTCGTTTAAAACAAATCCAGTTAGCTT
>CBFHYO010000053.1:0-2342 GCA_965660075.1 Patescibacteria group bacterium | reverse complement strand
TGGCTTCGTGCTTAGGGGGATCGAATTGGCAAATGAAAACTGAATCTAAATCTCCTAGATATACAACTTGCTTAAATGAATTAAAATTAATTAAAATATAAACACTATGTATAAACTCGAAACAAAACACGAAAAAATATTGGAATTTTTAGACTCTGTTGATATTTCTAGGTATGGAAAGTCTAGAAATTTTTTAGACGGCCAAGTAACACATTTATCTGCTTATATCACACATGGCGCTTTGAGTCCTGTAAATGTTATGGAGGTGTTAAAATCTAAATTTAAACCTTATCAATTAAAAGCTTTTGTTTTTCAGATGGCTTGGCGTGAATATTTTCACAATGTTTGGATGGATTTAAACGAAGATATTTTCCGTGATATTAAAAACCCACAACAAGGAGTTAAGGATTATGGTTTATCAAAGTCTATGGTTAGTGCTCGTACTGGGCTTTTGGCTATAGATGAGCAATTAAGATTGTTAACAGAAACTGGTTATATGCATAATCACGCTCGAATGTGGACTGCGGCTTTTGTATGTAATTTTGCAAACTTTTATTGGTTAGAAAATGCTAAATGGATGTATTATCACTTGTTAGATGGTGATTTAGCGTCGAATATGCTTTCTTGGCAATGGGTAGCTGGTTGTTTTAGTAGTAAAAAATATTTGTTTAATCAAAATAATTTAAACAAGTATTCTAAAGTAAACCAGTCTGGAACTTTTGTAGACAAAGAATATGCCGACTTGTTTAATCAACCCATGCCTGATTTTATTTTTGAGCAGTCTTTAGAGAAATTAAAAACTGAATATCCTAAATCTGATGAATTGGATTTGGATAATTTACCCAATCAAGTTTTGTTATATCACCCTTGGATGTTAAATGTAGAGTGGATGAAAAATTCAAATTCGCAACGAATTTTGCTTATAGAGCCAAGGATTTTTGATAAATTTCCAATTAGTCCAATGAGAATGCAATTTATTTTAGAATTAGCTAAAAATATTAACGGGCTAAAAATTTTAGTAATGAATTACTCTGAATTAAAATCTCATGCTAAATCAACAGAGTTTGTAACAGAAATGTATCCATTAATTAAAGATTGGGATTGTGATAAATTACCAAAAGGTAAATTATTCCCAGAGATTTCTGGTTATGATTCAAGCTTTTTTAAATTCTGGAAAAAAGCCGAAAAAATGCTTAATATATAGAAAATCTACACTATGAAAGAATCTAAAATTTGTCCTATTTGTAATCGAGCTTTTGAAAATAGAAAAACTTGGGAAAGCAGAGGTATTTGGGATCAGGTTAAGTATTGTTCTAAAAAATGTAGAAAAATTGCTGGAATTAAAAAATAAAATGAATAAAAAAAGAATTAGAAAACTCAATTCACACACAGTTTCTAAAAAAGGACCTGTGTTGTACTGGATGGACCGCGAAAGACGTGTTGTTGATAACTGGGCTTTGATTGCTGCTTATAAAACAGCTCAGGCTGCCAATGTGCCATTGATTATTTATTATGCGATTCCAGATGAATTTATGGGTGCTAATTTGCGTACTTATGATTTTATGCTCAAGGGTTTGCATGAATCTTTTGATCAAGCTATGGAGTTAAATTTTGCTTGCAAATTAGAAGTTGTAGATCCTGTTACGGGTGTATTAAATTTGGTATCTGAGCAAGATATATCAGCTGTTTTTACTGATTTTTCTCCACTAAAAAAACCAAGAGAGTGGAGGGATGATCTAGCTACCAGGCTTAATATCCCTTTGTTTGAAGTAGATTCCAGAAACATTGTTCCGTGTTTTATTGCATCCAATAAGCTTGAATTTGGAGCACGTACAATCAGACCTAAGATTCACAAATTATTACCAGAATTTTTAGATGAATTTCCACAAATTTCTGACGATCTACCAAAACTATCCACTGATCATTTTTATAGTAATTTTAATGTGTCTAAAATCTTAAACTCCCTAAGTATCGACACTAGTGTTTTGCCTGTAACTACATTTGTGCCCGGAGAATCTGCTGCTAATAAGATTTTATTGGATTTCATAAATCATAAACTTGTATCCTATGACTCTGATCGTAATGATCCAAATAAAGATGCTATTTCTAATCTCTCTCCGTACTTACATTATGGGCATATTTCTAGTCAAAGATGTGTTTTAGATGTTCAACATTCAGACTTGCCAGAAAATTTTAAAGAAGTTTTTATTGAAGAAATTGTAGTACGTCGTGAACTTGCTGATAATTTTTGTAATTACTGTCCAAATTACGATTCTATTGATTGTGCTTGGGATTGGGCAAAAAAAACTCTTTTTGAACATGCTTCAGATAAAAGAGAGTAT
>CBFHYO010000052.1:0-2517 GCA_965660075.1 Patescibacteria group bacterium | reverse complement strand
ATCTGTAGATTCTGTATTGCCACTGGCTATAACTGTATAGAATCCGGCCATGATTAGCATGAATACCGCGACTAAAAAGCTTAGATTGGCAAGTGTGTTTATTATATATAGTAAAAAATTGATTGCTGGATTGTTTTCGCCAGCTCCTTGATCATCTATTCCTTGGAATCCTATTTGTCCTTCGGTTTTTAGTACCTTATTTACATCTAGTGATTCTGCAGTATAACCAGGTTCGATATCTAGGTACTCAGGCTTGTCTTTGCTCAAACATCCAAAGTAGGGAAGGTTTGAGCAACTTCTAGTAATTTCTAATTCTGTGGGTTGTCTATCTTGGACGGGAGTTAAATAGTTTTTAATGTCTGCTTGTGGATTTGCTTTGCATTTCTCTTGAGCTGCTGCAAAATTCATTTTGCATGTTTCGCGATCAGTATCGATTTGGCAGTTGTTGTTTTGATCTATATCTTTAAATTGAGTGATTGTCATGTTTCGGCTTTCGTACTCTGATTTTTCAATTCCACAGTATTCAATCGAAGTAATACCTCCGCCCTGAACACTGTTAATTTTTGTAACAATAGTGTGCTCACAAATATCGTTTAGAAACAAACCTGCCCAACTTGATCTTTTGACATTTGTGGTTTCTGCACCAAATATACCTCGTTGGGTAATATAAGAGTTGCAACGACAGGCTTCGAGTAGCTTTGAGTCTTCGAGTTTAGTCTTCGCACTTATTATTTGTGATGGGTTTGCATCTGCGCTTTCTGAAGAGCTGCCTGCACTGAATGTATAAAACTTTCTGGTTGTTGCATCAAACGCGTAGGGTAAGCGTGGTAACTGTGCCCTGCAATGTTGCTCTAAATCTGTAGGTTTCACATAATTTAGAGTAGTAGATGCATAAGACACGTTAGTCAAACTAATTGCTAGCAGTAATGATAATAATAATTTGGTTTTCATTTTTTAAGTTTATTTGTGTTTATTCCTGAACATAAATTTCTCGAGGTTTGGCCCCATTTACTGGACCAACGACTCCATTTTCTTCGAGTAGATCTAATAGTCTTGCAGCTCTTGCATATCCCACTTTAAGTCTTCTTTGGAGTAGAGAGGCAGATGCTTTGCGGTTTTCGATAACTGTTTTGTATGCCTCTGTATATAATTCATCTTCTTGGTTTGCAGCTTCTGTTGGAGACATTTGAGCTTTGTTTGCATTTTTGTCGACAATTTCTGGTTTGAAATCTGGTTCCATTCTGAGTTTTAAGAAGTTTGTAAGTTTTTTAATCTCAGTTGGAGCAACATAAATACCTTGGACACGTCTTGGTTTTGAGTAATCTTTTTGCAGAAATAGCATGTCACCCTTACCAAGTAGGTCTTCTGCTCCTTGTGAATCAAGAATTGTTCTTGAATCAATTGCAGATGACACACTAAATGATATTCTACTTGGAATATTAGCTTTAATAAGACCTGTAATTACATCTACTGATGGTCTTTGAGTTGCAACAATTAAATGCATTCCAACGGCACGAGCCATTTGTGCGAGTCTACAAATTGATGCTTCTATTTCTTTCCCGTTTGCCATCATTAAATCGGCAAGCTCATCTATTAGAATCAAGATTTTAGGCATTTTTTTGTCTTCCATTTCTTTATTGGAATTGTATTCTTGTATATTACGTGCTCCAGCTTCTGATAGAATTTTATATCTACGGTTCATTTCTGCCACTGCCCACTTGAGTGCATTACTTGCTTTGTCTGGATCTGTGATAACTGGTGTTAGTAGGTGTGGAAGGTGATCGTAATCTTTAAGCTCTACTTGTTTTGGATCGACTAATATCATTTTTAGGTCTGTTGGTGAGTTTTGATATAACAACGAACATAAAAATGTATTTATACATACAGATTTACCAGAATTTGTGGCACCGGCTATAAGTAGGTGAGGCATGTCTGAAAGTTCTGCTACAATTGGTTTTCCTGATACATCTCTACCTAATGGTAGAGTCATTTTGGATGTTTGAGCTGAATTTAGAAACTCAGAAGATTCCATTACTTCTCGAAGTTTAACTGTAATACGTTTTTCGGAAGGCACCTCTATCCCAACTAATGATTTCCCAGGAATCGGTGCTTCTATACGAAGTGATTTTGCAGCTAAAGCTAATGCCAAATCGTTTTTTAGATTCGTAATTTTTGAAAGTTTAACGCCATCATCTGGTTTTAGAGTATATTGAATAACAGTAGGACCCACATGCACATCGCACATATTTACTGCAATATCGAACTGTTCTAGTTTTTGTTGGATATTATTTGCATTTGCTCTTAAAAAGCTATCTTTGGTTTCGACTTTAGATGTAGTATTGTCTAATAGATCTAGTTTAGGATATTCCCATTCGATTTCTTTTGCTAAAGTGGATGCGTCTTCTGGTGTTTGTTTTGGTTCTTGTGGTTTAACTTGAAGCTTTTCATCGAAAAGTGTTGGTAGGATATCCGCAGCCTTGTTTGTTTTTGGACTGTCTAGATTAGGCTTAATGATAT
>CBFHYO010000051.1:0-24235 GCA_965660075.1 Patescibacteria group bacterium | reverse complement strand
ATTCAATAGGTTTATTGTCACAAAAAATTCTGAGTATTACTCCAAGACTTATTGTTCAAGGTTATAAAGTGTTTGATTTATTAGCATATCCAGACCCAACACATAACCCATTGGTCACAAACCCGAGTTTGCGTAGACTTGTTTTTAACAAACTAATTCAAGAGGTTTATGTAGACGAACGTTATCAGATAACTGATTTTGGAAACACACTCAAAACAATAATACAAGAGGCTGGAGAATCGACTGACTTAAGCAATCCATACGTAGCAAGACTTGTAGATTATCTTACAAATGTAGAGCTTCAAATAAATGCGTACCAAGCATTCAATCGCCCTGGTGTTGTAGATATGCCTTTGACTGCTATTCAAACGTTAGCGTCTATGATAGATAACGTTTCTGAACAAAATCTATTGGCATCTTCGGCAATTATCATTGGAACTACCAATAAATTGTTGGATTCACCTCTGATAGCGCGAGCTTCCACAATTTTTGGGGCTGCTGTGGCGGTACCTATGTTGCTAAAAGAAGAAAGTATTACCGAGATGGCTTCTGTTTTTCATAGAGAATCATTATCTTCTGTAATTAGCGAAAGATTTTACTCAGAAACGGGCCTTAACACACAAGAACGCCAGCATTTCCCATATTTTTTAAAAAATCTTTTAGTTAATTCAGATTTTACCACTCACACTTGGGGTGATTTTGAAGACTTTGTTTCTGGACGATCACAAAATCTGATAGATGGAGACTCTACCCTACCTCGTATGTTACGTGGTTTAAACCAAGAAGACCAATTTTATAGACACTTCCACGCGTGTTTATCTAAACTCGGAAATCGAATTAAACAACAGCTAGACGGAAATTTACTTAAAAGAGAAGGTAGTCTTCTAGATATAATGCTTGCGTGGATTGCGACAGATCCAGTACTTAGAGAAGTTTCTGGATTACTAGATATAGATTTGGCTTCCACACTAAACAATACCCCTCGTGCTCCACACAAAGAAATCCCTGATAGTCTTCCAGATTATGTAACTCAATTTAGATCTGAGCTTGCTGGTAATTTACATCCAAAACTCAGATCTGCAGGAACTTTTAATGATAGACAGCTGTATAAGCATTTAAATTTTGATTTAGAAAACTCTACTTTTAGTGAAATCAACATTTCTCCAATGTATGGTCAATTGTTTCTAAATGCTAGCAGCGAGATGCAATACAACCAAAGTAATAAATCAATTCAAGGGCAGGCGCGCCCACAAACCGATGCACTAGGCAATGTATATTATAGCTTTAAAATCCCTCAACATTTCACAGATGCCAATAGAATTGATATCAACCAAGCTTGTGTAACATTTGTTAAAAGCATAAATCCAAATGTGAGCAATATTCAAATTAGTTTTAATGCTGTTACTGGAGAAAATGAAGGCATTGTGGGGATTACCGTACAACCGCAAGAGTCTATGAGTGCGTCTATTGCGAGTATACGTCTTGCACCTATTGGTGGTGATTCTTTGTCTGGTAGTTTTGTGCAAGGAGCAAACATGGGTGAATACACTCCGATTGTAAGAATTTTAGATCACTTAGTTCCTCAGCAAGCAAGCCGTGAACAACGTACTCAAAACGTGTTATTTACAGACCCAATCGATACAGTTATAAGTAAGGTAAGCCGTGGTTTTAATCGAGTGGGCAATTTTACTCAAGAATTACAAAGATTTTGGTCTTCTTATCAATCCCAAGGAGCTGTTAATCAAAGTCTTCATAGTAAAATTACAGGGGCACTTATGCACTATATTCAAAACGGTTCTGGTTCGACAGAATCTAAACGTACGAGACTTAGACAATTATCTAACTATTCTGGTGTAAGACTATACTACGAAATTTTAAGAAGCACGCTAGATTCCTCGGACACCTCCTCTGCCACTACAAGAAGATCATTTGGCATGATTAAAAGACTAGATAATATTGCAGATACTTTCTTAGAACGTCGACCAAGTGCAACTCGAGAACTAATAAAATCTAAAGTGCGTTATCTAAAAATGCTATTGGGTCTAGCTGTCAGCAATGTTAATTCGGATTTATCCAAAGCTATTTTTAGAAACTTAGATATTCACGAGCTTTCTACTACCCGAACTCCAGTAGAAGTTACGCAAATTATCGAAAATTATTTTAGACGTAGATTACAGATTGCAGCCGGAGTACAACCAAGTCCAAGCCAAACACAATTACCAGAACAAACCTATTCAGTAGGTATGGATGCAGCTTGGAACCAAACTCAAGTAGCCAAACTAGACTTTAAGGATTCGGTTGATGGATTACATTCAATAGTAATCCAACCTGGTGCTGTAATTTCTCCATCAGACCCACCAAAGCCACCTGCATTATCAAATTTAGCTGCGTTTGATGTTGATCAAGCAACCGGAGTAGTAACTCGGGCAATAGAAATTCCAGCAAGCATGATAAAGGATTTTAAAGTTAATGGTAGATTTAGGTTAAAACGTAGTGGGAATATAGTTCCATCAAGAGTAACTCAAAATCATCTTAATGATGGTAGGTTGTATAGAACTAATGGTAGTAATATTTATTTGCCACCTACATTTGATGATCTTAGACCATACAAAATATTGTATTTACCAAGGGTAGTTAGTAGTAGTGGTGTTTTTGCACAACATTTGCTTAGTCTTAATAACGACAGGACGAGAAATATTGTTATTGTAGAATCAGATGTTGCTACAAGCCCAACACCAACACCAGAACAAGTGCGTACGGCACTAAGCTCACATTTTGGTGCTAATGCAGATGCAAGTCGTGGCGCGATTGGTTTTTCGGGCCAAGTAATTGCTAACCCAGTAGCTGGTGTTACCTTGTACTCATCTCAATCTAATGGTAATGTGCAAGGAGTGGATACGTGTGATGCGTCTGATCTTTTGAGCAAACTGTAGTTTTGTAAAGAGCATGTATTTGCCGTAAGTGCATGCTCAATGTATAATTAACTTGTAGGTTTTTAAGGCTCCGGCTTTAGACTTCCTCAAAGCTCACTTTTAGCCCTCAATTATTGCTGTATGCTCAAGCTAGTGTACCTATAGAGGGCTTTTATTTTATGCAAAAACCGCTTGATTTTTTAATCCCTCGTGAGTATAATTGTGCTACTTAAATGGTGTCTGTAGCTCAGGTGGTTAGAGCATCGGGTTGTGGTTCCGAGGGCCGTGGGTTCAAGTCCCATCAGACACCCCATTTCTGGTATTACCAGAGTTTTTTTATTTTACCCTATATCCAGATGTGTTTATCAATTGTTTTGCAAGCACTTGCATTGGGTCTAATAACTGAACTCCGTTAAAAAATTCTTCTGTCATTACTAATGGTATTTCGGTACATCCTAATATAATAACCTGGGCACCTTTAGAAATTAATTCATTGGTGTATTTTTCGAAGTTTTCTCGAGCCTTTTTTGTAACTGGACTTGAGTGAGCTTTAATTCCAAAATCGGGGTTGTAAATCGTATCGTGCAACTCTTGTTGGTGAGCGGGATGAACTTGGATGGTTTGCAGACTATTTGCCTCGAGAATATCACTGTAAACTTTTAAGTTTCTAGTTCCAGTTGTACTCATTAATCCAACCTTAGTTGTGCTCGGCATTTCTTGCAAAATATAATCTATTGTGGATTGAATCATATGCAGAACTGATACATTTTCTGAAATGTTTAGATGCTTGGTAAATGCATCAAAAATTGGAGCTGCATGAAAAGTATTACAAGGAACACCAATTACAAGTTGGTCTTTTGGAAATGCTTGAATAAGAGGATTTAGCAATTCTGCCATTTGAGTTCCCGGATTATTTAAAACTTCTCCTAATAAAAATTTTGTTCGGTCATTAATTTTAGACGCTGCAGAAACATGAATCACATCTATATGACCCTGGTCGCAACCTTGATTATCAGTTTGTTCTATTATTGATTGATGTAAAACTACACCGGCCATTGGGCCAACACCACCTGCAACAATTATTTTATAAGACATGAAAATTAATTAAAAACCTATTGATTTGCCACAATGGCATGCTGTTTTGGTATTAGGGTTTAGTATTTTAAGACCAGAGTCTTTGAGTGCAAACTTAAAATCGACTGTTGAACCCTTTAATTTGTGATAAGAATACAAATCTAAAGCTAACTCTATAGATTCTGTTAGTTTGAATAATTCTGTGTTCTCGGGTTGAATTTGGAAGTAATTGTATTCATAACTATATCCAGAGCAGCCACCAGCCGTGACTTTTATACAAAAGAATTTATCGGACTCTTGGTTTAAATCACTAATAGCTTGGATAGCTTGTGGGGTAAAACTCAAGCCTGCGATTTTTGTGCCGGAATTAGTTAGCTCTACAAGCTTGTCTGTTGCAGAAACTGGTGTAAGTTTTATCTGTTGTATTTCGTCTATCATTTGTTGCAAACGATCAACAAATTCGTTGATTTGGATCTCTGTGTATCCATGAGACTCTAAACCTTGATTGAGCCTTTCGGTGTCACTTGCATCACAGGAAAAACAATCTAAATCGTACTCTAAAAATAACTCCACAGAGTCTGGTATTTCTTTTAGGATTCTAGAAATTCGCCAATGTTTAGTTACTTTTGTAGATTTTTGCATTATTCAAATATTAAATCATCCAACTGTCCTGCAATATACATTTGCTGAACAATATCTAAACCACCAACTAATTCTCCATCTATATATAGCTGAGGAAAAGTTGGCCAATTGGAGTAATTTTTAATTTCTGCTCGAACTTCTGGATTTTCTAGAACGTCATAGGTAATAAAATCAACATCGAATGAATCGATTAAATTCACAATTTCTGCAGAAAAACCGCAACGTGGTTGTTGTTTTGTACCTTTTATAAAAATAACAATCTTATGAGAATTGATTATTTCTTCAATCTGTTTATGAACTTGGTTTTCTGTCATGTAAGTTTAGGTTAAGTGCATGAATTTCTCCAGAATCGAGCATACTCTTAAGAAAACTATAAACCAATCTATGCCTTTTTAAAAGAGGCATTCCACTAAACTTTTCGGATATAATAGTAAGCTTAAAATGTTTGTTGTCGTTTCTTGGACTAACAAACTCAATAAAGTCACCTGGAAATTCTTTATTCAGAATCTGTAGTACTTGTGTGGTGAGTTTCTCCGGATTCAACTTGTTTTTGGTTAAGTAAAAATTGTTCCAATCTTTCAACTAAATTGTCCATATACATCCTAGAAAAAGAAGATATATTCGCACCATTAAACTCTATATTGTTGTTTTGCATGTATTGTTGATTGCAATAACTCATAAGGGCTATTGGAGCGTTGTGACAGGTTTGTTTTTGTTCTTTGGATTGGAGTCTAGCATGAAATCGTTTTGGATCTAAAAAGCACATTGTATTTAGATGAGTAATCCAGGTGTTTAGATTTAATTTTACTAATAAATTCATTTCACCTCCTAGATTCGGAATAACTAGGCTTTTTGTATCGATAAGCTCTGGATTTTCGATATGTTTTTCTATTTTCAATCCAACCTTTGGTTGAATATTTGGGTAAATCAAAGCAACAATACTCAAAATAAATTGAGCAGGAATGTTATGCTCTAAACACTTTATCATTTGAGATACTAGTGGATGTTTTGTTCCTAGTTGATCAATCAAAGAAACAACAAGATCGAACAGTGAGTCTTCTTGTTGTTTTTGTTTTGCCTCTTGTTTGGCATCTTGAGCAGCTTTTTTGGCATTTTCCTTCATTTTTTCCCGGAGACGGTCGAGGGCCGACGGGTCTAGCCCCTCGGCGCTTTCGGCGGGAGAAAATGATTCAAAATTGTTCATATTAATTTACTTCGACAAAAGTAACTTTGTATGTACGACCATTAAACTTTTTAACGCGTTTTTCTTTATAAGAAACAACACCGTCTTTTAATGCAAAAAGTGTAAAATCTTTACCAGTACCAACTGATTCGCCAGCACGGTATTTGTTACCTTTTTGTCTAATAATAATTGCACCTGCAGTACAAGGTTGGTTACCATATAGTTTGACCCCTAAGCGCTTCGACTTGGAATCGCGACCATTTTTACTCGAACCAACTCCCTTCTTCTTAGCCATATTACAAATAATTTAATAAAATCCTCAGTATTCTATATAATACTCTAGGAATTTGCAAGAAAAAAACTATAATATAGGTATGAAAAAAACAATCCTACTAATAATATTGGCATTAATTGGTACAAATTCAGTCTTTGCTGAATCAGAAACCAAACTCAAATCTTCAATTTCTGATATTCAAAAAGAAATAGACAAAGCCAATGCAGAGATTAATTTTTACGACGATAAACTCAAAGAACTTGATTCCTCTCTTAAACATGTACACAAAGAACTAGGATCGTTAAATAGCCGTCTAAGCGAGATATTTTCTGATATTAATCAATCCAATCAACGTCTAGAAACCTTTGCAAACCAAGCAGAGATTATTCGTGAAAAACAAGAGCAGCTTCAGCAACTAATTACAGCTTTAGACGAACAAAAACAAAAATTCGTATTAGAACTACAACTAATACTCACCCAACTGTATTTAGAAGCCGAAAATGCCGGTGTGTTTGATAACGAAGATTTGCGCTTTCTGAAACTAGTTCTAAATGAACAAACAGCAAACGAAATCTTACAAGACTTGGATAATTTATCTTATTTAGAACAAATTTTGGTCTCGAGCATATCTAAACTCGAAAAAAATCTGGAGGATTTAGATAAAAAAGATTTAGAATTAAAGGATTCCCTCGAAAAAAACATTGAACTTCAAAAAGAAATCCTTGCAGAAAAACAACAACTTGCCGGACTTGTAGAAGCACAAAATAACTTGATTCAGATTCAAAAAGACAAACAGACAACTTTACAGGATTTGATTAACAGATCTAAAGCTCAACAACAACAATCTATGAACGAGCTTCGTAATCTTTCTACTCAAAAATCTGATATCGAGCGCAAACTCACAGAATTGCGTTTGGAAAGAGAAAAAAAGAACAATAAAAATGCTACAAAAAACGACGTAAATCTTTCCACTAGTTTTATTTGGCCTGCAAATCCTTACCGTGGAATAAGCGCCCACTTTAATGATGCAGACTATCTTAGACTGTTTGGAATTCCACATAATGCAATAGACATCCCTCTACCAATGCAAACACCCTTGAAAGCCCCAGAAGATGGAGTTGTTATTAAGGTAAAAGGAGGTGCTGGGTTGGATTTCCACTATGTGATTATAGAACATCCAGGAGGGATCCGGACTCTTTATGGTCATGTTTATAAAATTTTTGTTTCTGAGGGAGAAGTTGTCTCCAAAGGACAAGTGTTTGCCCTAAGTGGTGGGATGCCAGGAACAACAGGTGCAGGATTTTTAACAACAGGACCACATTTGCATTTGGAATTTTCTAAAGATGGTAAGTATGTTAACCCACTTAATTACCTGCCTTAGTTTTTAAGCCGAATGCCATTACTAATAAGATAGTAGTTAAATGCGTAGAAGGCTGCAGCAAACAAGGCTAAAATGTAGAGTGCATAATTTGCAGATAGTTCGCTTACTCCGAAAAATCCATACCTAAACCCATCTACCATGTAGAATATTGGATTAATTTTTGTAATAATCTGCCATTTTTCGGGCAAACTAGCTACCGAGTAAAACACACCCCCAAAATATACTAAAGGACGCAAGACGAATGTTGGAAAAATATTAATATCATCAAACTTCCGAGCAAAAATTGCATTCGACAATCCAGCCTGGGCAAATACAAATGCAGATAAACAAACTATGGATAACAGATATATAGGATTTACAACCGATGTTGGCACAAAAAATTGTGACGTTAAGTATACCAATATACCAACAATCACACCTCTAAGCATACTAGCTAGAGTATACCCTAATATAATAGTGTGTGTTGTAATTGGAGAAACAAGTAACTCTTCGATTTGCCGCTGGAACTTAGCACCAAAAAATGAAGATACCACATTCATAAAAGAGCCATTAAGGACTGTCATGGCAACTAATCCAGGTATTATAAATTCTAAATAAGACAACCCATTAATCTCTCCAACCGCTCGTCCAATAAAGGTTCCAAATACTAAAAAGTACAAAACTTGGTTTATTACAGGTGGCAGTAAAGTTTGAGTCCAAATTCGCATAAAGCGATTAACCTCTTTGCTAATAATTGTTTTGAAAGGTATAAAATTATGCATTTTTAGTGGAGTTTAGAAGATCTAAATAAACTTGCTCTAATCTATTTTGAGCGTGTTTGATATCTATTAACTTATTTGAAGTTGGCAATTGAGACAGCAAAGTAGAAAGTGGCTGGTTTTTGTTTAAACTAATCGTCATTGAATTATTTTCTATAATACAATCGTAACCTTTTATTTTTGATGGTTTTGAATCAAACTCTAATAAATAACTTTGCTTACTAAGAGATTTAAGCAATTTATCTTTTTTATCAGAAACAATAATTTTACCCTTTTTAATGACTGCTATAGTATCACATAACTGCTCTGCCTCCTCTAGATAATGGGTAGTAAGTAAAATGGTTATACCTTGCTTGTTGAGTTTTCGTAGATACTCCCAAGTCTCTTGTCTGAGCAAAACATCTACACCTGCTGTTGGTTCATCTAAGATTAGTAGTTTTGGTTGTAGTATAAGCGCACGTGCTATCATCAATCGGCGTTTCATTCCGCCAGAAAGCATTCTAGATGGTGTTTTACGTTTATCTTCGAGACCTAAATCTTTTAGTAGTTTATCTATTCTTAACTGTGCTTCTTTTTTGGGTATTCCGTAGTAACCTGCTTGGTAAGTTAGAATGTCTTCGACTTTTTCGAAAATATTAAAATTAAATTCTTGGGGAACTACAGCAACTTGTTTTTTAGCTTTTATTAAATCTGTATCGATATTGTGTCCAAACACCTCAACTATTCCTGAATCTTTGTTTACTAAATCTGTAACAATACCAATGGTGGTAGTTTTTCCCGCTCCGTTTTCGCCAAGCAATCCAAAAAAAGACCCTTCTTTTATTTCTAAATCAATTGATTGAAGAGCTTTAACTTTCGATCTATATGTTTTTGTTAGCTTTTGTATTTTTAATGCAATTTTGCTCATTTGAATTTTTTTTCTAAATGTGATACAATATTATAATAATCTTTTGAATATAACAAACCTTGACACTTGGGATTTTATTTTTTAGCTAAAGGGGCGCAACTGAGAGCGCACAAAAAAACCACCTAATAAATAGGTGGTTGTAATATATTTATACAGCTTTGTGATTTATGTTTTGTGTAGGGAAAGGAATATCTATATTATGTTTATTGAAAGCCTTCAATATTGATTTTAGAATTTTTTCGTTTTGAGTTAAATATTCTACATAGTCTTTTGTGTTGAGTTTGTACCTAACTGTAAAGTTGAGTGTAAAGTCTCGTAATTCGGTCAAATAACAATGTATTAGCTCGGCGTTGTTGTGCGTTACAGCATTTTTAATAATCTCTGATACAAGATCCAGCTTTTCTACAGGAGTATCGTAGGCAACACCTAAATCAAAAGTGATTGTTCTGTCTTTCATGCGACCAAAGTTTTCGATCTGACCACTAGTTAAATCTTTATTAGAAACTATAATCTCTGTTCCAAGTAATGTTTGGAGAGTTGTAGATTTTAATCCGATTTTACTAATAGTCCCCCTGTTTTCACCAAAACTAATATAGTCTCCAACATTAAATGGTCTATCAATGTATAGAGTAATAGCAGAAAAAACGTCTGCTAGAATGTTTTGTACAGCTAATGCTGCGGCAACACCACCAATCCCAAGCCCAGCAATTAAAGTGTTAATATTTACACCATATTGATCGAGAATGATTATTGCAGCAATCAGATAAGTAATTACACTCACTAATTTTTTAACCGCACCTACTATTGTTTTAGTACTTGGGTTTTTTTCTAAATAATTTTGAAAAAGCTTATCAATAACATTAACTAAACCCTTGCTAATTATAGAAGCTACCACAATAATAATTATTGATTTATCTAACAAATAAATTGAATTATTAAGATTCAAGCTTAGACTTGGAATTAGTACAGATAGTATTATTAATTTCGTATTAGAAATTTCGTTTAATGTATTAATTGCTATGTCATCAAACTTTGTTTGTGTGTTTTTTGTTAAATGCTGTAATCTATTTAGGACAAACTTGAGAGCAATTTTCAAAAAAGCTAAAAGAAGCACAACTTGTGAGACAAATTGTACATAATTATTCGTTAATATCTCAGTTACAACACTATTCATAAACTTTACTTTTAAATTTATTATACTATTATATCACCTTTAATTATAAATAAAAAGCTTTGGAATGACAAAAAATTTATTAAATCTAAAAAAACCTTTTGCGCGAGGATCTGAACACCTTGTGTGTGAATCCCACGATGACGACCAATCTGTTTATAAAATCCCTTTTGCTTGGTGGCACAACAAAGGCGCACAGGAGTTAAAAGCAGAAATGAATGAACTTCAAAATAGTGGAGTCCCAATATTGGAAACAGAAGTTATAGAAGCCACTCCTGTGTTAATTGAAGACCAAGTTTCTACTCCACCTTATATAATAAGACAGATTCGTAGCAGCTTACCAACACTTACAGCTACAGATCTTCAGATTGAATGTATTCGTGAACAACTATGCAGACTTTTACAAGTTTCTGTTGATTTGTTTCGTGAAAAAAATATTGCTATAGATTTTCTAGGTGCAGAGGCCATGGTTGGACTTATGAAGTACTTTGTATCGCCTTCTTATCCACTGCATGTTCATAATTTTAGACTCAGTGACAACTCAGAAATCTTACTTTCTGATACAGGAATGCTAAGACCAGAAAAATGTAAACCATTTTTAAGGTGGGGTATAAGCGAAATCATTAACTTACAGCACTATTTAATCGAAGGCGTGATTAAATCTATTGATAGCAACTTTAAACTCGAAAACTTTAATCCAAGTATACTAGTGAGATTCACTGGATTCTCTATGCTGACTGCTACCTCTGTGTGGTCTGGATTTAAAACACAATAAGAAAAAACCGCAGTAACGCGGTTTTTTATTTGTTTAAGCTTATTGATCTAATGAATTTGGTTTTATTTTAGATTAACACCAGATACGAAACCTGTTTGGCCATTAGGTAGTACTACCTCTCTATATAAAATGGCTTTAGGTTGTCCATCAATATCTACTTGCATTAATTCGTAGTTACCTGTGGATTCAACTTGAGTACCATTTGGCAATTCAAGGGCGTATTCTTTAACTCCCGTAAATAGCTCTCTAAAGGTTCCATCTGCATTTCTCACAATCACATCTCCCCCATTTGTAATGGTTGTAAACGAATTTTTTTGATGTAAATTATCTAAATATTCTGATTCAACTTGTACTTGTCCATTGATTACATCGAATAATTGCGACACAAGATCAGAAACATCTACTCCCGTAGGTAGTTGTACATCCACAAAACCATGAATTTGGGTAACATTTGAAAAGTTTTGATAAACATTCTGGGTTAAAGAATCAGATACCATAGTTACTGTATCTACCGCAGTGTCTGGTAAAACAGATACTGGGTCTGGTAAATTCACTCCAAGATCTATGCCTTCAACCATACCGTTATCTCGAGTTAACATATAAGCTGCTCCTAGTGCCAATGTAACACCAGCCGCACCAAGATATCTAAATTTGTTGTTTTGTGTATGTTGAGCCAGTGTATTAACTGTTTTAGATACAATATTAGCTGGGTTTAAGACTTTTGCAGCTTTATAAATAGCTGATTGAGCTTTTTGCCATTTTGTAAGTGGTTTTATGGAAACACAGATTTGTAAAATTTCTTTTTCAAAAGTTTCTACAAAAGCAAACCATTCCTCATTTAAATCAATTACAGTTTTTAGTTTTTCCTGAATTTCTATTAATTTATCTTGATCTACTTGCAAGTAACTTGGAAGATTAAAAACTACTAAATTGCCATCTTGGTCTAATTTTATCGAAGCTTCTTCTGTATCTATTTGATTATTAGAACTATCGGAATCTAGACCTAGTTGTCTTTTAACGACAGAATCAAATTGAGTAGAGTAAAAATTGCACTTGTTAGACAAAACTCTAACATGATCAATAGTTAGCTTAGATAAATCTAGAGATTTCACCATCTTTACCAACTCTGCTTCTTGGTTTTTGGAATTGCTGCTTATTAATTTATCTGTTACAAGCTTGAAAAATTCAAAATCTGTGTAGATGTATGGATTTGTAAGAGCTGATTCAGAAATCGCAAAATAATTAGCTACAAATTGTGGAAAAACTTGATAAACCTTATAAAGATCTACTTTTTGTTCAAGTAAGTAATTTACTATTTGTGTATTTGGTTGGATAAACTTTGATATTTCATCAAGTGCAGCATCCGAGTAATTTAAATTAGAAATTTTTAATGACTCAAACACGAACTTAAAAATTCTCATATCAAGTAATTGACCATTTTTTGAAAGATCTTCTAAAACCGGTCTTAATTTTTGTGCAAATTCTAAACTGGGTTGAGTTTTATTTACTATGTAACCTAAACAGTCTTTTATATCGAGTTTAGTTGGATCAACTTGTGTTAGTACAAAATTTCTATCTACGTTATGAAAACTACAAAACCATTCTATCGTTTTGTTGTTTAATGGATAAAGTGATTCAAATCTAGTGATTTTGTCAATCAAATTGCAGTCAGAAGCACTGTAAAAAATTGATTGATTTAGAATTGACTGAACCTCATTTTGCAAACTAGGAGCATATTGCAGTGTTCCTAAGGCAGATATTATTAGTTGTATATTATTTGCATTTCTTTGGTTCTCCACTTGAGAAATTAGATAAGATACAACTTCTAAAAAATTAGCTTCTGAGGAGTTGTTTTGTGCAAACCATAAAACATATACATATTGATTTACATCAGCTGGATATTTTTGAATAAAGTCTAAAAATTCTTGTGTAGAATTTTGCATTCCTATTTTGTAATATAAATCAGAAGAAAGTGGAACTTTTTTAAAAAATTTGTTTTCATCTGAAATTCCTGATTCAATTTTAGCTACTGCAGTTATTTTTTGAATAAACTGATTAACTGTAGCAGCTTCAAAATCGGTTGCTCCAGAAGCTTTTATTTGCTCTGCCAAAAAAACTTTTATTTGAGATTTATAATTTTTAGGCCAAATTCGTTGTAATTCTGAAAAACTCTTAGTTTTAAAGTAGTATAAAACTGCATCATAAACTGCTTTATTCTGTAAATAAAGAGTTGAATGCACCGGGTAATAGTTTGCAGAAATATTTAGTCTGTTTTGATTTGAGTCATCAAATTCAACTCCCATAACTGCCTGATCCTTGATATCGTAATCAATAGAAACATCTTGAAGAATTTTATTAATTCTAAGTACAAGACTGAATTTTTGAATGTTTGATGCACTCTCAAATGCATCTCTTAGTTTGGAGATTAACTGATTAAGTTTGGCTGGCAAGACAATCTGCAAAGGATTTTCTGGTGTGATATTGTAGTCTAATTCTCCATTTATGTTTAAAAATTGTATTTGCAGACCACCTTTTGTAGACTCTATCGATTCTGCTTGTTTGTAAATCCCTTCAAATTCAGATGGAAATCTAAGTGTGGTTTCGATGTTATGGGTAAATTTTGCAATTGGTTTTGGGACATGTAATTGTGACTTATCGTTTGTTTGTGGGAGTGTATCTTGCATGGGACTTACATGCATAATGTCTTGTTCTTGTTCATTTGGAGCTTCTAAAATAGTGTGCCCATGATTAAGAAGATAAGTGTTTTGCTCTAGTGTTTCGCTAATTGAAAACTCAGTTTCTGAGTTGGATTTCCAAATTGATGGTGTTGCAAATCTAGAAGATGCAATCACGCAATAATCTAAACCTGCGTGGTCTAAAAAATCAGTTGTTATTCTTTGCTTTTCTTGTGATTGCTCAATAGCGCGTTTTACCAATGCGTAATAGTTAATTGGTGCTGATCCTCTTTTTACCACAAATAAATAATCACTAAAACCTAGTCGTAATGATTGATATTCGTAATCAGCCAAACCTAACAACTGGTAATTGTTACTTATCTCAAGAGAAACCTTGTTTTGATGCTTTTGGATAGATTCTAAAGCATTTTCTTGCTTAGCAGTATCAACTCCAGGACCATCAAAAATCGGATATTCTTGAGAATTCTGAGCTTTAGGATTTACGATTTTTTTAATCGCTTCGACAGTACTAAAATTTATGTTTTTTTGCATTGGAAAGATTTATTTTCCCAATTTTACACTTTATTTCGATTTTGTCAAGCCTTTAGGGGTAAAAAAAACTACTTTAGTAATAAAGTAGATGGCTGGGGTGGTAGGACTCGAACCCACGCATGGCTGGACCAAAACCAGCTGCCTTACCACTTGGCTACACCCCAATAAATTTATGTACACAAATATTATAATCTGTGTTTGAGATTGTCAAACTTTTTTTTAAAATTAAAACAATGTTATATTATTAATGCTTTAACCCTGATGTATGCTTAGGCAATTTAATACAAAAATACATGAAGGCCTATCTTCTGTAGAGGCTCAATTAAGACTGGAAGAATTTGGACTTAACTCTGTCACTAAAAAAACTAAAAACTCAATTATCAAATTGATTATCAGTCAATTTGCATCTTTACTGGTTATTATCCTACTTGTGGCTGCACTTATATCATTCCTGGTGGGTCATACAATTGATGCATTGGCAATTTTGGCTATTACTCTAATAAATGCTGTGATCGGTTTTGTTCAGGAATACAAGGCTGATAATGCTGTAAAGGCCCTGAAAAAAATGCTACTACCCACTTGTAAAGTAATTCGTGATGGCGAACCTCAAGTAATTGAATCCAAATTTTTAGTTCCGGGCGATATTGTAGTTTTGGATGCTGGTGATAAAGTTCCAGCAGACATTTACCTTAGAGAAACTTTTAGCTTATACTTAGATGAAGCAATTCTAACTGGTGAAAGCTTACCAGTTAATAAAAATTTGCAGGAATCTACTGAAAAAGATTTAAGTATTTTCAAAGGAACATTAGTCACCCAAGGTCGTGCTACTGGTGTGGTGTATGCCACAGGTTACCAAACAGAATTTGGTAAGATTGTGAACATGTTATCAAGCACTCAAGAAGGTGTTAGTCCTCTCACCCAAGAATTAGATAAACTTGGACGAAATCTAGTTTGGCTAGTTTTAGGCTTATCTGGATTGATTTCTGCACTTTTCTATGTGCGTGGAAACGACATTATTGATATATTTATGACTGTGGTCTCCCTTGGAGTTTCGGCAATACCCGAAGGTTTGCCTATTGTTATTACATTAACTCTAGCTCTTGGAGTTCAAGCACTGGCTGCGAAAAAAGCTATTGTTCGAAAACTCAATTCAATTGAAACACTGGGTGCAACTACAGTTATTTGTACAGATAAAACCGGTACTCTGACAAAAAATGAAATGACAGTTAAGAAAATTTTTTTAGACAATCAAGAATTCGATATTATGGGTTCTGGATACGCAACAAGCCCTAAAATCAATGTAAATTCTCCAAGTTTAGATTTGTTCTTAAATATTGCATACAACTGCAATCATTCTCAAATAACTAACGATGGTACATTTGGCGATCCAACGGAACTTGCACTAAAAGTCTTAGGTGCAAAATCAAACTTAGTAGTTAGTCATGAAATATTAAATGAAAATGTTTTCACATCAGAAAGAAAATGCATGTCTACACTGCATGACTACAAAGACTCCAAGTTTTTATTTACAAAAGGAGCCTGCGAAGTAATTTTATCGAAATGTAGTCATGTACAAATAAATGGTCAACAAATAGAATTAACACCAGAAATTAAAAAACAAATCGAAAGACAAACTCACATGTATTCTGCAAGTGCCTTGAGAGTTTTGGCTTTGGCTTACAAAAAACAAAATAACATGGACGAAAGTAACTTGATATTTGTTGGACTGGTGGCCATGATCGATCCCCCACGCGAAAGTGTAAAAAAATCAATTGAATTGGTTTCCAAAGCATCTATAGATGTGAAAATTATTACAGGAGATAATCCAATAACAGCTCAAGCAATTGCCTCCGAAATTGGTTTTAAAAATATTAATATGCTAACTGGTGCAGATATTGCAGAAATGAATGATCAACAGTTACTCGAAGCACTAAAAAACACCTCTATTTTTGCGAGAACAAACCCAAAAGATAAATATAGAATTGTAAAAACACTTCAAGAATCGGGAGAGATTGTAGCTGTTAGTGGTGATGGCGTAAATGATGCTCCAGCTTTAAAACAAGCAAATGTTGGTGTGGCAATGGGTATCAAGGGCACAGAGGCAACAAAAGAAGTGGCCGATATTGTACTTGAAGACGATAATTTCTCTACAATAGTTAACACTATTGGTGAAGGTAGAAGAATTTATGCAAATATTGTTAGTTTTATTAAGTACATGCTTGGTGTGAATTTTTGTACTATAGCTTCTGTAACAGTGCTTACTTTAATGGGCAGAATAATGCCGATTTTACCCTTACAAGTGCTATTTATAAATGTAGCGACAGATGCTCTACCTGCCTTGGCTCTTGGTCAATCAAAGCCTAGTAGTAACTTAATGCTAAATGCTCCCAGAAACACAAACCAATCCCTGCTTCGCCAATTTGGTTTATTTATCATTGTAGCTTTTATGATTCAGAGTCTTTGTAATGTTTTGGCCTTCGAAACAGCAGGATGGTTTTTTAATGGGACCATAGAACTATCTAGAACATTATTATTTACACAAATTGTTTTATTTGAACTGGTATTTGTATTTGTATGTAAAGGTGGAGATTTTGGTTTAAAAACAATGTTTAATGATTTTAGGATTAATATATCCGTAGTACTATCTTTATTAATGTTAATGCTTGTATTGTATTTGCCATTTTTCAATGAAGTTTTTCAAACAGTTCAGTTAAGTTTGCAACACTGGTTGTATCTAATACCACTAAGTCTACCTGCACTGATTGTACCTAAAATTGTAAACACAATAAAAAAGACTAGCCTTTAAGCTAGTCTTTTTGAATATTGTCTAGTGTGGCATCTGTAAGTTTCTGTTGCCTAGATAGAACCGGATTATACCCTCCATAATACATTTTTATTAGCTCTTTGGTATTTAATCTTCGCACCGTTAGTCCACAATTTTCTAACCCACCCATAACTGTTGCCACGCGTGAGTTAAGATTATTTGCTAATTTTTCAAAATTCTTTTTACGACTAAGATAATCAGATTTTCCTTCTTGTTGCTGCATGCGTTCTAAAAACTTTGTAAACACGTTTGTTTTTTTTGCTAATGCGCTTTCGTAAGGTACTACCACAAAGAATTTTTTATCCATAATATCTACATACTCGAGTAACCTTCGTATATACTCCGCATATTCTAAAGTCTGACGTTTAAGCAATGGATTTTGTTGTTGCTCACCTCTTTTATGAATTTCTTCTATGTAATGATCCAGATCAATTTTTTTGGATTGAATAATAATCTGAACAGGAAATTCTAATGTATTTAAAAAAGATTGATAACTTGCAATAATAGACTCTTGTTCTTGTTCACTTTTAAGTGAAAAATTCACACTACTCACCTCTAGCACAGCTCGTACAGCTCCGTTTTTAAGAATGGTAGTATCTGATTGAATTTCGGCAATTCGTATATGTGATTGAGTAGCAGCCGAAGGGTTAGTACTAGCTTTTTTGACTTTGGATGCTTTTTTATTTTTTTCTATTTGATTCATACTATTTGTCTAATAATTCTGATAAATCGTCAATTTTATCTTGGCTAACCTGTTTAAATTCTACTTTTTGTTTATCATTTTCGGATTTAGTTATTACTGGTTTGTCCGAAAACTTAGGTTTGAAAGTAAGATTATTTCTATGAAAATACCGGACCCTTGGCTTAAACAAAAATTCTACCAGGTATAATATAAACACCACAAAATTCATGTTAAATACCTTCAAAAATGCAAAAGCAAGTGTAAGTATTCCCAAAATTGCTACAACTGGTAACCATACAAATATTTTGTAAATTGGAAACAAAATAAGGTACATAGAATATGTAATACCGCCTCCAATTATCATTATTATTAATTGTCTAAATGTAATTGGACCAATAATAGTATCCTCTCTTTGTACGTCTTGGGGTACCTTAAAGCGCATGGGGAGTGTTTATATGACTTTATTATAGCAAATTCAGATATTCTAATCTAGTTGCTTTTTTAAGTATTTATTTGTTAAATTATCTTTAATTAAATTTATATTCCTACTATGAAATTATCTAACATTCGTAATTTTTGTATTATTGCTCATATCGACCACGGTAAATCGACCTTGGCAGATAGAATGCTTGAAATGACACAAACACTCAATCAACATCAAATGAAACACTCCCAAATGTTAGATACAATGGATATCGAACAGGAACGTGGTATTACAATTAAGTTGCAACCAGTTCGTATGGAACATGTTTATAAGGGTGAATCATATGTATTTAACCTAATTGATACTCCAGGTCACGTAGACTTTTCCTACGAAGTTTCTCGTTCTTTGGCAGCTTGTGAAGGTGCTATTTTGGTAGTAGATGCCTCTCAAGGAATCGAGGCGCAAACTCTTGCTAATACTTACATGGCACTAGAACATGATTTAGAAATCATCCCAGTATTAAACAAAATCGACTTGCCTGCAGCTGATCCAGAAAGAGTTGGTCAAGAAATTTCGAACTTACTTGGTTGTGATCCAGATTCAATTTTAAAAATTTCAGCAAAAAATGGAACCAATGTAGATCAATTATTAGACCAAATCGTAGAACTTATTCCGGAACCAAAACCATCTCCAACCGACGAAACAAAAGCACTTATCTTCGATTCTGTTTATGATCCTTATAAGGGTGTTGTGGTTTATGTTCGCAACATGGAGGGGTCTGTTAAAAAGAGAGACAAATTGACTTTGTTAAATACAAAAAACACTTTCGAGGCACTCGAGGTGGGTTATTTTAAACCAGGTTACTTTCCAACTGACGAAATTAAAGAAGGTGAAGTTGGTTATATTGTTACTGGTTTTAAATCCGTAGGCGAAGCTCGCGTTGGTGATACAGTTTGGCAATCTAAATCAAACAAAGAAGCAAACACTGTAGAACCGCTACCTGGTTATAAAAAAGCAAAACCATTTGTTTTCGCATCTGTATTTTGTAGTGAAGGTTCCGATTATCCCCTGCTTCGTACAGCACTAGATAAACTCAGTCTTAATGACAGTGCCGTAACTTTTGAACCAGAGCAATCTACAGCACTTGGAAATGGATTCAGATGTGGATTCTTGGGTCTATTACACTTAGATATTGTACAAGAAAGACTAGAGAGAGAATTCGATTTAGATCTAGTAATCACAGCTCCATCGGTAAGTTATAAAGTTATGATGACAAATGGTGAATACATAGATATTTCTAACCCATCAGAACTACCAGACTTGGCTCAAGTGGAACATATAGAGGAACCATGGGTTAAAACAGAAATTTTAGTACCTGCCGAGCACATTGGTGCAATAATGAAACTTTGCCAAGAAAAACGAGGTGTGCATGTTAATATGCAGTATTTAAACGAAGATCGCGTGATGATTATTCACGAAATGCCACTTGCATCTATTGTTGTGGATTTCTATGACGATCTAAAAACTGTAACCAGTGGTTATGCCTCCCTAAGCTACGAATTTTTAGAATTTAGAGCTGGTGATCTAGTTAAACTAGATATGTTTATTGCTGGTGATACAGTAGATGCCCTCTCTTTGATGACTCACAAAAGTGAAGCTTATTATATTGGATCAAAACTTTGTAAAAGACTTAAAAAATCGATTCCACGTGCTCAGTTCGAAATTGCTGTTCAAGCAGGTATTGGATCGAGAATTATTGCTCGTGAAACAATTCCAGCACTTAGAAAAGATGTGACAGCAAAACTATACGGTGGTGATAGAACTCGTAAAGATAAGCTTTTAAAGAAACAAAAAGCTGGTAAAAAACGAATGAAACAAGTTGGTAAAGTAACAATCCCACAAGAAGCATTCTTGGCTATCTTGCAAAAAGATAACGATAACTAAATATACTCTTCGAACTCATGAGCAGGTAACTCAAGAAACTCTCCTGCTTGTAAGTCTCCAAGACTAAACTTATCAAACTCAGTACGAACTAATCTATGTACTCTAAGGTCTACTTTGTAACACATTTGGCGAATTTGACGGTTTTTACCCTCTGTTAACATTATACTAAATTTTCTGTTAGTAAGTTTTGTAACCTCAGCCTTACGTGTTCTATGTCCGTTAATTATCATTCCTCTTTCTAAGTCTTTGATGTGTTCATCAGAAAATGGCTTATCTACTGTAACAACATATGTTTTTTGTTTTTCGTAGCGTGGATTGGTAAGTTTTTCAACAATTCTTCCATCGTTAGATAATAATAATAAACCTTCAGAATCTTTATCAAGCCTACCGACATATGTGCAGTTTTTTAATTTGGGATTTTCATCGATAAAATCTGCCATAGTGTAGTTTCCTGCAGATTTTTTCATTGTGCACTCAAGCCCCTTAGGTTTGTTGAGTAAAAAGTATTTATACTGCTCAGATTCAATAAGGTTATTATCATACTCTACAAAATCAACATTAGGATTGATTTGTGTAGCGAGGTTTGTAACAACCTTGCCATTAACTTTAATTTTACCATCTACAATGTATTGTTCTACTTTTCTTCTAGAGCCAAGTCCCGTTAGGCTTAGGTATTTATTGATTCTCAATTGGAATGATTAATTATTTATACTATAATTTATATGTTTTTTAATCATTTTACAAGATGTTAGTTTCAAAAAAACCAAAAACCTATCCAGCTAGCTATAGTTTAATTTGGTCTATGTTTTTTGGATTGCTATTTATAGCATTTGGTATTGGCTTTATGCTGTTTCCATATGGTATCGATTTATTTAATATAGATATACCATCGGTTTCTCTTTATGAATTTGTAATTCTGTCTCTTGCGACACAAAGATTGACCAGGTTATTTGTGTACGATTCTATAATGCAGTTTGTTCGAGATCTATTCTTAGACCTTAAAGAAGTAGAAGAAAATGGTGAAATTATGATCGAGAGACACAAACCCACAACTCATGTTCGCCGACTTATGTATGAGTTGTTAGCTTGTCCTTGGTGTACTAGTGTGTGGATGTCGTTATTTGTATTTGGAAGTTTCTTTGTTTTCCCTATTTTAAATTTACTTTGGTTATTGCTGGCTGGTAGCGCTGTTGCAACTTTTATACAAATTTCAATTAATAAGATTGGTTGGCAAGCCGAAAATGCAAAAAATGAGTGCTTAAAACGTTAATTGTTTGACAAGATTGATTAAAACAGGTTAATTTGGAAAAAATTAACCTTTTTAAATGTCTTCAAATACTAATTCTCAACTGAGCACAGCTAATGCTCCTGTTATTGCTACCCAAAATGAGTTACTTAAAAAAATTGATTTGCCAGTAATTCAAGAAAATCATCAAGAATTATTAAGCTTAGAAACTACTCAAGATTTGGATACATTTTTAAAATCAATTGAATCAAAACCATTCGAAGATCAAGTGGTACTATCTCAAGCTGCATTTATGGCTGTAAACCAAGAGATTACAACTGATAATTGGTCAAATAATGCTGCAAACTTCTTAGGTTATGTAATGGCAATAAGTGGCCATACACAACATGGTAAAATGAAAATATCTAATAAAGATTTATCAGAAGCTTTGAAAACTTTCGTCGAAGATAAACTTTCAGACACTCTAGATTATGATGGCTTAATTGCGAGTTTACTATCAGACTTTAACGATCTAGCACATAAAGGTTACGAAAATGTAGTGAATTTAGTACTTTTTGACTTAGTGTTAGCTAGTTTAGATTTAGATGGTCGAGACCTTGATTTAGGACACAGAGAAGGATGGTACGAATTATTACAACAAAGAGCAGTTGACTTGAGAAATGGTTTTAGTTCAATGAATAGCGGATGGTCTTATGATGATCAAATTGACAATATAGACGAAATAGATTTAGAAGAATTAGATAGATTTGAACCAATACAAGAACGTCGGTATGAAATTATTTCATTGGATTTAGAGCAAATTAATGATTTAATGATTAATACAGATTTTTTACCAGAAGAGTTCTACACTAACAGATTGCTCCGAGCAATGATACACGCCTCTGGATTCTGTGCGCAAACTGGAATGGATATTATTAACCGTTTAGCATCAGAAAAAGAAACTTTAGCTAAGCTTCAGTTAGAAAAAATTATTTCTAAATCTAAAAAACTAATTACTCGTGCAACAGCTAGTCTATTCTACAAAGAATTAGCAAAAAATCTCCGTGATATGACTTCCTTAAATATGAAAATCTGGAATAGAATCCACAACATCCTACACGAAACACAAGACGTTCATTTAGAAAAAATTACAACTCAAGTTACAGCAGAAGTAGGTCGTATTGTAGATGCAAATTACGATGGTGAAGAAATAGAAGAAACTGATATCCTAAAGGATAGTTTCAATTTTGATGAATTTATGGATGCATTAGATGACTAATCTAAATAATTTAGAATTAGTAAACAAGCCAAATAAGGCTGAAATATTCATTACTCTGGCTGAAAATCTCTTGCTAGAAATTCAGTGGTTTCGAGAAAACCAAGGTTTAGATAGTCAGCATTTAGACATAATAAACCTTTCAGTTTTAAATTTGCTAAATCCAAATGGTAATCATTTGGATTATTTTAGCAAACTAGAAAACAAGCAACTCTTATTAAGTTCAACCTATCAAGGATTAATGACTATGATTGGTTGGGAAGTTTATCTAAGACTTTCAAAAGAAACTCAAGCGAGTTTAAGCAATTCTACTCAAAGAGCTGATCAAACTGATCTTCGTCATTTGATAATATCGTATTCGCAGGTTTTTTGCGATTCAGAATTGTGCCTTAAATACTTTCAAAAGCTGGCAACAAGAAACTGCCAATTTTTGAATTCATACTTAAGTAGCATCAAAACTAACTTAAGTGAATTAAATAGTCCAATGCAACTTCCCATGCTAGAATTTAACTTGCTTCAATCCAAAATACAATACATTAGAACCCAAAAAAAACACCAAGTTCTCTCCTGCTTACCATTTTATCCAAGAACATTTTTAAAAAAATTACCAAGCATTATTGAGTATTCATTTGAACACTTATATCAAAGTACAGAATTTATAAATGTTACAAGTGAATTGTTATCGGAACAATCATTGTTAAACGTATTCCGAGATTTTATCAAAATATATCAATCACTCGAAACAAATAAAGACTTTGATTTAAATCAAGTAAAATCAATTCAAATGATGCATAGTGGAGTAATTGAAGTCGTATTAAGCCTTACTAAAAATAATAATCCATGGCTAGATGCTATGATAGATAGCTTGATTTTTGATTTGCAGGTAGAATCACACCAAGATTGGCAAACCAGACTCAGAAAAACAAAAAGCCAAATAGACATACTATTACCAGCTTTTTCTGAATCAACATATAGTTTAGATCTACAAGAAACAACTTTTCAACAGTCTGAAATAGAAGCATTATTACAAAAATCAAATCTAGATGAACAAGAAACAACTGGTCAACGATCCGAAATAGAAACATTGTTGCAAACATCAAATCTGTTTCAATTGGTTAACAAGTCATATACTACAGCACATGGAAACCTGTATAAAACACCCTCCGGACTAAGCTTTCTTGTGAATGATAAAATCTCAATCGGAAAGTTACACCCCAATAATATGTATACTGAATATGCTACGTATCAATCAATCGCGGGATTTGAAAGTACTTGGGTTAAGAGTGAATATGTAAGTGTACTAAGAGTTCTTTCGGGATTTATAACTAATAGTTGTACACAAACAAACCCACTACTTACAGACGTTAATAAAGACTTACTAAACGCACTGGTAGCAAATAGATTAGAATATTTGATATTCAATGCATATAACTTTGATTACGATCGATCAGCACAACTATCGTTTTTTCAACAAACATTTGCTAGTTTTAATAACTGGCCTTTGCTCCAATTAAATATGCGAGATAAAGAACAGTACTTTACAGAATTTCTAAAGT
>CBFHYO010000050.1:0-1954 GCA_965660075.1 Patescibacteria group bacterium | reverse complement strand
CAAGTCTACGCAAACTCGGGTTTGTGACCAATGGGTTATGTGTTGGGTCTGGATATGCTAATAAATCAAACACTTTATAACCTTGAACAATAAGTCTTGGAGTAATACTCAGAATTTTTTGTGACAATAAACCTATTGAATCACTGTGACTTTCTATTTCCGACTTAACTCTTTGCTGCGGGTGGTCCTGGTGTCTACGAACAAGTTGCAGCAATAAATCTTTTAATTGTTGTGTATCTAAAGAATTTAATAAGCTCTCATTCACTTGTTTCGTATCATCTACCAAGCTTTTATATATTTGAATCAAATCTGATTGTGCTTGTAAGTCTGATTGATTAACAGCTGTAATCTCTGATTCTAAATCTTGCACAACAATATTTTGATTGAATTCTGAACGTTGCAAAATATATGCAACTAGGCGATCTGGATTCACTTCTCTGTTTTGAGGCGCGTTTTTAGAACTAGTAATCCTTGTCCTAAAAGTTTCAAAAGCAGAGGATTGATTAGCATATGTTAAGATTGTATCTGCATCTGATATTAGAGAACTGTTCAAAAATCCAACAGATGCTTGGGACCTAATTAAACTACTTACATCATCATCTTTACTATCCCAAAACTGTTGTAAATTTCCTTGAGTGAGTAGGTGTTTTGCTTGCCTACTTAAACCGTATATTTGTTTAAGAAAATAAACTATGTCTGTACCATCAGTTGCTCTACTTTGTAAACCAGGACAATATTCATCCCAGTTTGTTGTAGAGTTAGCATTCATATCGTCAATCAATGCCAAATAACCATTGTAGTATCGAACCACATCAAAATCAGGGCCTTTAGATGTCAAATTTATTTGTAGATAGGTTTTTAGTTCATTTGGTATTGTAATAGTGGTTTCTGTGCTTTTTCTTAGGTTCCAATCTCGAATATGTTGCAAAGTTATTTGAGGATTGAGTCTTGGAGGAGTTGTAGAAAACACTTCGTTATAATAAGTACTACAAACATAAGTAAAAAACTCTTTGTATGGTTCCCCCGCAACTTGGGAAATCTCTGTATCAGTTAATCCAAGGTTCAATTTTGTACAAGCTTGCTTGATTAATCTCACCAAATTCTGGTGATTCAAGTCTTGAGCCTTTTGTGGTAAACCATCTAATACAACCACACCTCTTTGTAATAATGGTAAAATGCTATCAACAATTTCTCTACTTTTATTTAACTTAGCAGGCGATAAACCGTTATTTTCAAACTTACTCGCACCTAGGTCTGTGGGGACTTGTGAAATTGGATCAGGTGTCGTTGGTTGAGAAGCGGGAGCAGGAGCAGGAGAGCCAGCTGGGCTGAAAAAAATTAAGTTATTTTCAAAAAACATAAAACAAAAGATTAATTAGAAGAAGTAAAAACGGCAAACTTACTATCCGACTGACTTGGCAGAGAAACAGCACTTGTGCCTTCGTTTTTAAATAAGAGCAATGGGCTACCCGGCTTGCTAGCACTTTGATAACCATAGTTTTTAGGCAGGGAAACATTATCTGTAACTTCAGTAAGACCATTAACTGTAGCTTGGTTGGTGATTACAAATTCACCAGGTTCTACACTGTCACCAGATTGTTTTGGGGTAAGGTTTCGCCTATCAATAAAATTACGAAGCATAATTATGTCTCGCATAGACAATCCACTATCAAATGTTGTCATTTCATCCAGTGATTTTGATCTAGTAATTATACGATTTGCGTATGCAAGTAAAGAGTCATAATCAGTAGATGCAACTCCAGGCAATAGATCACTTTTAGAATCTGGGAACCGTAACACGTGCGCCATAACAGCAGCAAGGTGACGATCATTCGCTTTTAACTCATTAAACAGCTCTACAAAGCCTTTTTCACACACATTATCTTCTTTGAACTTATCGTTATTGATAGCCAGATTAAAATTTATAACTTCTAAAGTCATTGCAGATAGAGAA
>CBFHYO010000049.1:0-2701 GCA_965660075.1 Patescibacteria group bacterium | reverse complement strand
AAAATATGAAAATTTCAGTTTGTATTATTGTCTATAAAACTAAGTATTTAGAGCATTCTTTTAAAAGTTTAATAAATCAGACTTATGAAGACATCGAATTCTTGATTTTGGATCAAGAAGATGGCGTTTGGAGTGCTGCGGAATTTCTGGAAGAAAAATTTAATTTGAGTTGTGACTCAAGGTTTATTGTAGAAAAGGGGCCTAATTTGTGGCACAGCGGGGGAATGAATAAGTTAACAAAAAAAGCATCTGGTGATTTGGTTGTGATTGCTAGTAATGATATGCATTATCCAGTAGATTTTTTTGCAGATATTGCAAATTATGTGAAAGATTCTGATTCAAGTGTTTTTTGTCCTGTTTTATGTCGTTGGGATTATAACAATAATCAAGCTTTAACAACCGAGATAGATACTATTGGTATTAATTTTGATCGTAAACTTTATTTTTCAGAGCCATTCTCTGGAAACCAACTAGCACAGACTAATATTCCAAATTTTGTAGATGGTCCAAATGGCGCACTGGGTGTTTTTACCAGAAAAGCTATCCAAGAAATTGTTGAGAGTTATGGCTTTTTATTTGATCCACAATTACATTATAAAAATGATTGTGATCAAACTCTGTGTATTAAAAAACTTGGTTTAAAAACTGAAGTGATGAAAAATGTTATTGCATACCATGATCGTCAGGCCGCTTTTTACAAAGATAAATCAAAATCACTTATAGAATCATCTTTTCTTGGTGATTTAAGATTATTAAAAAAACATTTACGATTCGACTTCTCTTATTTTAACCCAATTTTTGTCACGCTCTTTTACTTTATAAAATTTACCTTTTTATTAATTAGATACCCATACCTATGCAAGCAAATTCCAAAAGTGTAAAAAGACCCAAAATATTGGTAATGGTTTTAAACTTCATGAAGGCAGAACGAGTTTTGCTTGCAGTTCAAGATATTCTTAATCAGGCAGGTGATTTTGATATAAAAGTTGTAGTTGGTGATAATTCATGCGACTCCACACAAGCAGAGATCTTATCAACACTTAATGAAAATACTCGAGTTGATTTGCAGGTTTTTGCATCTAATTTAGGTTACATTAAGGCTCATAATTTAATGGCAAAAGGTACGGATGCTGATTATATTTTTACAATCAATCCAGATGTTTTGTTAAAAGACCCAAAAACTATTCAAAAAATGATTGATTATATGCAATTAAATCCTGATTGTGGAGTGGTTGCACCTAAGCAAATGGATGATGATGGTACTATTACAATGAGTGTTCGTGGTTGGCCTAATTTGTTTTTGCAAGTGGCTCGCCGAACTTTTTTAAGAAAATTGCCAATTCTCAACAAGCTTGTAGCTAAAGACGAAATGCAAAATTTGGATTATTCAAAAACTCAAGAAGTTCCCTGGCTTCAAGCAAGTTTTAATTGTGTTCGAGGTGATTTGTGGCGAGAGGTTGGTGGTCATGATGAACGGTATTTTATTTTTATGTCCGATCCAGAAATCTGTTGGCAGTCTTGGAAACATGGCTTGAAGGTTGTCTACCATCCAGTTGTAACTGTATATGCTGATGGTTTGCGTGCTTCTGCGGGTGGGTTTAAAAAGTTTTTCAAAAGTTGGGTCATGCAACAACATTTAAAGGATTCGATAAAATTTACTTTAAAACATTTGTTCGAAAAAAAACCATTTTAGGGTATACTTTAAGTATTATAAAAATAATTCACCCATATGAAAATTGGAATAATTGTTGGTTCGCACAGAGCAGAATCTGAATCTACAAAGATCGGAAAATACCTAGAAAATTTACTTAAGCAAAACCATTCAGATGTAGATACCGCTGTGGTAGATTTGCGTTTGAATCCTTTACCACTCTGGTCCGAGGATATGTGGTCCGGCGAAAATAATGAAACTAAGGATACTTGGGAAAATGTTTCTGGTCCGCTCAAAGATTGTGATGCTTTTGTTGTTATAAGTCCAGAGTGGGGAGGTATGGCGAGTAGTGGTCTTAAAAATTTCTTTTTGTATGCTGGTGGCTCGGATTTATTGGCTTTTAAGCCAGCCTATCTTGTGACTGTATCAAGTGGTCGTGGTGGAGCGTATCCTGTTGCAGAACTGCGAATGAGTTCTTATAAGAATACTTTTATAAATTATTTGCCAGAGCATCTAATTGTTCGTGACTGCGAAAATGTTTTTAACTCTCCAAATGATAATGAGTATTTACACAAACGTGCAGAATATGGACTAGCTTTGCTTGTTGAGTTTGCAGATTCCTTTAAGCAGGTGCGAGATTCTGGAGTGGTTGATTTAGAAAATTATCCCTATGGAATGTAGTTAAATATTAACTGTGTGTCTATATTTTAAAGTTGGGTCTAATATATCAAATTTATTTATTAAAAAGATATTTGGAACCCCAGATGAGTCAAAATTTATTTGAATGCAAGATTGGCTTTGCGGTAATACGGTCTCGAATATAATTTCATTCGAGTTGAAATTTCGTTTTGATGGTTCAATAAAAAGTTGTTCAAACAGATAGTTAATTATCCATTGTTCAAGGGTAATGCCTGTAATTTGGTTTTGTCTAAAATGTGAAATCAAACTTAGTATGCTATTATTCCCAACATTTTTTGCTACTTGATCTATATAGCTTATAGAAAAGGTACCGAAGTTTGTATTGATCATGTGCCCTTTGTCTATGCAACT
>CBFHYO010000048.1:0-21849 GCA_965660075.1 Patescibacteria group bacterium | reverse complement strand
TTCAAATAGAAAACAATAGTAGCGAGCTAGATTTTACCCAAGAAAATATTATTTTGGCAGTTGACCAAAACAGGGTTAAACAACTAAAAAAATTAAACCAACAAGAATTATTAAATCCCAACTTTTACATCAATATAGACGATGTAGAAACATGCATAAAAGATCACAACAGTGATTTTTACAGCCTTATGAGAATTCTTTCAAAGTCACATCTACATAAAAAACTACATATCAATCACATTAATTTTAGATCTGATCAGTTTAATAAACTGAGTAAGTTCTGCCAAAAAGATTTTGAGAATCTAGAAACAGGCTCATGGATATGCAGCCTTGAAACTCTATTTGAATACAAAAAACACAACGAGTTACCATTAAAAACTCCTATAGAAATAATAGATGGTCCTTATTTAGAGGAAAGTTTTCTCAAAACTCAAGAAAACACTATAAAAGCTTCCGATTTCGAAAAAAACAATGAGTCAGAAAAAGTCACATTTATTTTTTACCATCTTAGCAAATATCTTCACTCTTACCTTGGTATCGGGCCAGAACAAAACTTCTTTGGTTTACTAGACAGATTTGGATTGACACAAAAAGAATTTGGAGAGTTCATTTTTGAACTAGAACAACTTAATCTAACAAAAGAACAAGAACAAAAGGTAGCAAAATTAAAACAAGATGCCAAAACAGGTTATGTTCAATCAATGCTTATTGATTCCAACACACCTATTCTTAAAAGTATTTCTCATGATTTAGAAGTATCCAAAAGACATGTTTTAGAATTTATGAGAGGTCACAATGTGAAAATAAAAAACACACAAGAAGGCAACAAATTTATGATTCAGACGCACAATTTAAGTGTCGGACAAAAAACTCCAGAATATATCAATGTACTTTCAGAAACTCTATATGAATCACTCAAAGATATCTCCGAAAAAGCTATAGTTATCTGCCCATCAAACGATAATATCAAACAAATTTACGAACAACTTTGCTTAAAATTCCAAAACTTAGGGATTGAACTGCTTGCTCAAAACCAATCAGGATCTAAAGGTAAAATTCTTAGTAACCTATCTGATAACAACGCAAGTGCTCAAATTCTCCTATGTACTCATCATTTTTTACTTAAATTTAATCCAGACCTTAGTGGTTGTTCTAAAGCAATTTTAACAAAACTTCCAATTGGATCACCTAGTCATTTTTACTACAAAATAAAAGAACAACAAGCCAACAATGCCTTTATAGAAATTGCTATTCCAAACACAGGTAACAACATTAATCATATTTGTGAAAACCTGTCACAACAAAAAATAAATAATCTATTTTGCTTAGATGACAGAATGGAATCCACAGGCTGGGGTAAAAACATCAAAAAACACCTAGATTCCTTTATTGAATTTATCTAGGTGTAAGTATATATCTTTTTGGTAATACTTAGTGTGATTGAAATTTAATCAATCTGACACTGATCTAATTTAATATAACATTCAGTTATTGCATCTTTTACTAATTCAGAAACAACTGGGTGACCAAAAACCATACGTCTTAAATCAGAAATTTTCATTTTATGCATAACAGGAATTGTTAACATGTGCATGAGTTCTGTAGCATTGAGACCAATAAAGTGTGCTCCTAAGATTTCTCCAGTCTTCTTGTTCGCAAGTATTTTGCAAAAACCTTGAGTGTCATTTTTCAATACAGCTTTTGCATTCGCCAAATAGAAACTTTTTGCACTCACGTATTCCACCCCTAATTCATCTAATTCTTTTGAAGAATATCCTACAGTGCCAACTTCTGGATGACAAAACACAGGATCTGGAAACTGATGATAAGGCACTTTATAATAATCTGCATATTCACCTAAAATATGGTGAGCAACAAATAACCCCTCTCGCTCTGCACCATATGCAGAACCAGACAAACCAATTACATCACCAATAGCGTAGATGTGTGAAAAAGTAGTTTGATAGTTTTGATTAACTTTGATTCTACCTTTTACTTGTTCAAAGTTTAAGGATTCGATATAAGACAAATCTGGTCTAAGACCAATAGCACTCAAGACACATTCAGATTGAATTATTTCCCCATTAGAGAGTTTTATACTAAGTAACTCTGATGAATCATCGATTGAATCAATTCCAGTTTCTAAAAAGACATTTATCCCTTGTTTTTTAAATGCAGATATTAAATATTGCCCAAGATCTCTTTCGAAAAAATTCAAAAAGCTTGGAGCCAAATCTACAATTGTCACATCAACACCAAACTCACGGAAAAAAGTTGCAAACTCAACCCCAACCGGTCCTCCACCAACGATTACTATACTTTGTGGCATTTTTTGCATTTCAAAAATTTTGTCCGAAATCAAATACCTACTATCATTATCTTTAAAACCTGGAAACTTTAATGAGTTGGCACCAGTAGCTAAAACAAATTTATCTGCTGTATATTCCGTATCATTTATAACGACTGTTTTTTCGTCTTTAAAAGTCGCAAAACCTTCAATAAACTCAACCCCATCATTAGAAGTAACTCTTTTGTATCCATTTCGAATCTTATTCATAATTTCGGATCTTTTAGCAATCATATTCTCGAAATTTAGAGTTGGCGTAGTATCTCCTAAATCTATTCCAAATTCGTGCAATGATTTAGCATGCCTAAACATTTCAGCAGTATAAAGCATTGTTTTGGCAGGTATACAACCACGATTAAGACAAGTACCACCAATTTCGCGATAATCAACCAAACCTACTTTTTTTCCATTTCTGCCGAGTATTCTTGCAGTTTCAACCCCACCAGGACCAGCTCCAATAACTAATACTTCGTAATGCATAACTAAATCTTAAATATAATCGTGACCAGTATAGCAAAACTAAAGACAATAATACAAAATCTTAATACTTAAAATTCCACTCATCGGATAAATATTTCTTTTGCAATTTTTTGATTTCGAAAATTAATTCTTCATCTAAATCAAAAGATTCTAAATTTAAATCTAGATGGCTGGCAAATTCAGTAGATAATAAACTTACTAAATCTTCGAATTTAATTGGCGAATCTAAATGATGATTGATACCTGTGACACGTTTTTTTACACTTGCAACTAATTTATCACGCATTTTTTCATCTGGTACCAAAAGCAAACTAAACATTAAATCAACATCTACATCTAATAACAAGGTTCCATGTTGTAACACCACTCCCCCTTTACGCGTTTGTGCATTACCAGAAATTTTTTGTGTATTTAGAATAATATCATTCAAAGGTGCAAAATTGGCATTCAAGCCAAGTTTGCTAAGTGCATTTAAAATTGGCTGGCAAATAAACTCATATGATTCTTGAATGTTTTTGGGTACAAAAGATTCAGGTATTATTAAAGAATAAGTAAACTGATTTTGATCGTGCATAACAGCTCCCCCACCAGTTAGTCTTCGTACACACTCCACACTAGCCTTAGATGCTTTATTGTGATCGATCTCCAGATTCATGCCTTGAAAATATCCAATAGTACAGGCAGTTGGATTAAAACCATAAAACCTTAAAACTGGCTGACCAGTTTTTTGAACGTGATTTAAAATTGCTTCATCACAGGCAAAGTTGAAACTTGCAGAATTGAATCCAGTATTTATTAATTTTAGCTGCATTGATTAGTTGTTAAAATTTCATAAATATTTTCAGCAGTAAATCCAAAAATTTGAATTTGATTTTCGATTATGAATTGATTCATTTTATTTGTGAATTTGGAATCTAAAATTGTATTCAAAACAAATTCTTCAATTGATTCCAAAGCAGACTCGGGATGCATAAAAAAATCTCCACGCAACTTAAACTCAGAAACAGTTTTGTTATTTGTTTCATATTCGATCCTTAAAAGCTTGCCACCAGTTGGTTTGAAATTTTTAAAAGTCATTTATTTTAAGTTAAATTTAGCTTTAAGAATTTCAACTTCATCACGTAACTCGGCAGCTTTTTCGAATTCCATGTTTCTAGATGCTAAATCCATTTGCATTTCTAACTCATGCACAAGACGTTTTTGTTCTTCTACTGGAATATCTTTATTTTCATATTTTCGAATTTTATCTGAATCAGACTTTCTCGTTGTTTGAGCAATATCCTTGATAGCTTTTTTAATTGTCTGAGGTGTAATACCATGCTCTTGGTTATGAGCTTCTTGAATTTCACGACGACGAGAAGTTTCCTCTAAAGCTTGACTCATTGCATCTGTAATTTTATCACCATACATAACTACAAATCCGTTTTGATTACGTGCAGCTCTCCCTATAGTTTGTAGTAAAGCAGAACGAGAACGCAAAAAACCTTGTTTATCTGCATCTAATATTCCTACAAAAGACACCTCAGGTAGATCTAATCCTTCCCGTAAGAGATTAATACCTATCACAACATCGCATACACCCTCTCGTAAATCCCGTAAAATATCGATTCTTTCGATAGTATCAATATCAGAATGTAAATAACGAACCTTAACTCCCTTTTTAGACATGTAATCTGTTAAGGCTTCGGCTGATTTTTTCGTTAGAGTTGTAATCAACGCCCTTTCGCCTTTGGCAATAACTTGCTTGGCTTGTTTGTAAACATCGTCAACCTGGCCAGTTGTCGGACGGACCTCTACAAGCGGATCCAAGAGACCTGTTGGTCTAATAATTTGTTCAACAATATCCGCCTGATCAGTATTAGCAGCCTCGTATTTGCCTGGTGTAGCCGAAACAAAGCACACTTGATGCATATGACCTTCGAATTCTGAAAAATTGAGTGGTCGATTATCATGGGCACTTGGCATACGAAAACCATGTTCAATTAATGTGTTCTTTCGAGAGCGATTCCCTTCGTACATACCGCCAAACTGAGGCACTGTAATATGAGACTCGTCGATTACCATCAAAAAATCATCAGGAAAATAATCAATCAAAGTTGCAGGTTGACTACCCGGCTCTCTTTGATTTAAATATCTGGTATAATTTTCAATACCATTACAATATCCAGTTTCGAGTAACATCTCGATATCATATTCGGTTTTGGTTTTTAAACGTTCAGCCTCTATATTTTTACCAATTGCTTTGAGTTCTTTATACCTTTGATCTAAATCGACTTTAATTAACTCAACTGCTTTTTCAATTTTATCGGCAGTTGTTACATCGTGTTTTGCAGGGAAAATCTTTATTTGTGAGTGCTCGTGGATTATTTCTCCTGTGAAACTATCATATTCACAAATTCGATCGATTTCGTCACCAAAGAATTCAATCTGATAAACATTATCACTAGACGGTGGAAACACTTCCACAACATCACCTAACACATTGAACATTCCCTGTTTAAACTCTAATTGAGAACGATTATATTGCATATCGGTTAAATGTCTTAGCATTTTATCTCGAGTTCGGGTTTCACCAACTTTCAAATCCATACTGATTGAGGCATAATCTTCTACCGAACCAAGTCCGTAAATACAACTAACTGTTGCTACAATTATCACATCCCGACGTGATAACAAGTTTGTAGTTGCGGCATGTCTGAATTTATTAATTTCTTCATTAATAGATGAGTCTTTTTCGATATAAGTATCTGTAGCAGCCACATATGCCTCTGGTTGATAATAATCGTAATAAGACACAAAGTAATTAACAGCATTATCTGGAAAAAACTCCTGAAACTCACTACACAATTGAGCTGCTAAAGTCTTGTTATGAGCCAAAATCAAGGTTGGTCTTTGCAACTGCTCAATCACATTAGCAATGGTAAAAGTTTTACCCGTTCCAGTAGCACCAAGAAGGGTTGTATGTTTTTTATTTCCAGAAATTTTTTTTACCAATTGTTCAATAGCTTTTGGCTGATCACCTTTGGGCTGATAATTCGAATTTAATCTAAAAGGTTTTGAATTCAATAACGACATAGTTTTTTTGAAAAAGTATAACAAAACATCCAAAATAAGCAAATAAGGTACTAGACAATATTTTTAAAAAATCCTGATTCAAGGAGTTTGCCAAAAAAAGTAAAATCATTTACAAGTCTACTAAGATTTAAATATCAAAATGAAAAAACGCAAACAACACAAACCACAAATAAGAATTATAGAAGCTTCTAACCAATCGGGACTCAACCCGGTTCAAAGAAGACTCCTAGACCAAAGTGAAAATTTGATCATTCAATTCCCTTTTATGGATGACGAAATGAATTTTGTTATCCAATCAGTAAGAAACCGAATTACAAATCCAAAACAAGCACCAAAAGACATGCCAGCTACCCACAAAGCAATTTTGGAAGTGCTATACAACCGCAGAGCAAAGCACACAGCTTATGCATCTATCACTACAGATTCATACAATATTCACGCACGTGAAACACTAGATGTTGCCAATGCAAAATTTATGCAGGCAAGTGATCAATTTTATTTTGGAAATTTAGACCAGGCTCTACAAACTCAAAAAGAAGGATTCTCTCATTTTTGCCGTTACAAAGAAGGCATGGAGCTATTTGTAGCTAAAACCATCAAGGAAAAAACTGCAGCAATAATTGCACAAGCCAACCCTCACGCAGAGATAATCCCAGGCTTTGGATCGGATGATGCGACAGAACAAAGTCAAATTAGTCATATCCGAATACCAAACATCACCTACCTAACACTCAACGATACCCCACAAGTAAGTGATGAAATTTACAGCACATATCTTCGTAATTACCAACATCAATCAAGCGTTTTCGCACCATTTTCTGCAGACTATAGAACAGAAATATATCGATCATTTGCTCGAGAACAAAGAATCAATCCCAATTTTGAACTAGCCGACCAAGACCATTTACGAATGATAATGTTTGAAATCCTACTAAATCTTTCAATCAACGAAATAGACGTGCCATCAAGTAACTTTAGACTGGAACAATCATGGTTGAATACAACTCGAAACGCATTAATATCAGCTATGAGTAAAGATGATATTTTGCAAGCTCATGCAGACAGTCAAGAATATTGGTTTGGCTGGGATAAATCAGAAATGTTTGTAAAAGCCATGAAAAAACATTTACCAAAAGCTAAAACCGCCACACAAGTTACAGCCGATAAATATATTCGCACTGGATTTAGAATTATAGAATCAGCTAGTACTCTTAATAAATAGTCTTGCTAAAGTTCTGAAAATAATTATAATGGATAGTTATTTTAACCCCAAAGTTATGCAAAGCTTAAATATTTCTAAAACAGTTAGAATCCAAAGCGTAGACACACAAGAATTACCTACAATACAAAATCAAGACTCTACTTATATTCACATAAGCGAGACCTTACACACTCAATTGAAAGAAAACCTTGGTACCAATGCACAAGAGATTTTAGCTCAACAAGGTTATGTAATCCAAAACATTAGAGAGAATATCAATCATTTCATCCAAAGCATATCTAATCAACCAGCAGCACACACAATAAATAGTCATACAATACTTGTAGATAAATCAGAATCCGACATTATAAAACAAAGTTTAAGTAGTATTATCTGCAATAACGACTAACATTTATAAAACCATTCAAAACCAACCCTTATTCAAGTAATTAGGGTTGGTTTTATTTAAGATTAGTACAATCAGTTTCTATATTTACTGAATGGAAATGAGAACTGTAAAATGAAAGAAGAAAGTTAGCGTGAAAATAAAATATATTGCCTCTTGCGTACAAAAATTGCTGATAGATTACAATAAGCAATAATTTAAACTTGAAATTTAGAGAGTTTTAAGCAAAAATAGCTACATGCAACCGTAGCTTAGCTGGATAGAGCGCTGGCTTGCGGAGCCAGAGGTCACAGGTTCAAATCCTGTCGGTTGCACCATTTTAAACAAGTCGTTATGAAAGCAAATCTGCATACGTTGATATATAATAACAAATCAGATCTGGGGTATTTAAACATACAAAATCAACTAAATAATGTTGATTTAGTTTTGTTGCATCATACTTACGCCACAAGCAAACTCTCCAAAGAGTTTAATAAATTAACAAAGGGTATACTAAACCCAAAAGAGATAAATACAAGCTACCCAAATGCATTTTTGGCACAATTACAAGGTTGCAACTTGCCTATTGCAATTGCGACTCCGTTAGTGGATAACATGTCGCACAGTCCATACTATAACATTATAGAACGAATTGAAGATACAGAGGTGACAATCAGCCAAAACTTTTTAGATGCAGAACACTACAACAACTACGAATTATTCGAAAGAATTTTTCAACTATATCAATTTTCATTTCAATATGTTTTCACATATTTAGAAGAACAGGTATTACAAAGAACATTTCTACAAGAAATCGGAGCATGGGAGCAAAGTTCTAGACCAGTTATAAATGCTCTGGTTATTGGTAATCACAACTTTCTTAGTCATAGACTTATCACACACGAACAATCAGACATTAGCATGACACGCACAACACTCACTAAACCATTTATCTCATTAAGTATAAGACACGAAATAATGCGAAGAAAGTTGCTGGGTTTAGACATTCTACCAGAACACTACAACGGATACACAATAGAACGTTCGATTAAAGTACTCCAAAATGAAATAACTATACCGCCACATAGAACACCCGCCTACCCATCTCGAGTTAACATATGTAAATTAAGTGATCAAGAAACACTCCAATTATCACAAACAGTTTACCAGCAAAAAAGTGCTATAGATAAATTAGAATATTTGACTCACCTTTAAAAAGTTAAAAAACTCAAAGATCTAGCTATAAACATAGATAATTACGAAGATAATATTTTTGAAATTATTAACGAAATCAAAAAACAAAAAGTACATTCACCAATTTTATTGAACTTAAATTTATCTAAAAACTTAGAAACAGAAATTAAAAAATCAAAATTAAAAAATCAAATTCTAGAAATTCAAACTCCAATACCAAACGAATTTTTAGAAAAACACCAACACATGTTTCCAGGTCAAAAAATTACTCGTTATGCTTTTAATGCTTATGCTGGGCTGCATATCTTGGCACACGGATTACAGCAAACAAGCAAAGAAAATCTCAAACATTTCTTGATTGAGGGAGTACCAATAGTAATTTCTGGCGAAACATTTTGCTATAAACAAAATGGTGATTTAAGACAACAAAATTGGGAAATTAAAGCAATTTCGTAACTTGCAATTTAATTATTGCTGAATTATAATCCATTAGCAAATAGTGCACTCATAGCTCAACTGGATAGAGCATCGGTCTTCGGAACCGAGGGTTGGGGGTTCGAATCCCTCTGGGTGTACCACTTTTGTGCGCACCCCCGAAAGACATTTTAACAAACTCAATATGCAATTTGATAATTTTGAAGCACTAAAACAAGAAGTTACAGAGCACTTAATAGAATCTAAAATTGAAGAAGCACTCAATTTAGAACCAGTTCGGATTATTACTAACGAATCAATAAAAGATATTCTGAGTCTAGAAGAAGCTAGATTTTTAGAGTCCGAAGGATTTACAATTACAAAATTCACCCAAGACAATCCATTTGGATGCTACGCACTTGATGATTTAAAAAGAGCTAGAAACTTACACAGAACTACTCAATACAGACTTTCACAAAGTTCTAATGTAGTTTATAGAATAGAAAAAAGCTTCAATTCTGGGTTTTCTATTGTTAGCCAACCAGCTTTGGAATTAGATCAAAATCAAATCAACAACCACGGTTTTTATAACATTCCAACTCATACACAAATTGTATCTTTATACAGTCCAGAAAACCAAAATCAATGGAGCCAACCGATTGCAGTACCAGCTGGTCGCCATGTGACTAACAGTTTAAATGCAACCAATCAATATGCCCAAGGCTGTTTTGAAGGAATGGTAGCCATGGTAAACTCAAATGGAGAAGTTTTTACATTTAGACCCTTCGACAATGCACAAAGACTTCAGTCTTCAGCTCGAGGATTATGCATACCAGAAGTGAGTACAGAAAACTTTATGCAAGCAATCCAGATGGCAGTGGTATCTAATAAAAGCTACTTGCCAAGTGCAGACAGTGAATCAAAACTATATATAAGACCACACATTAAAGCCATTACAGGAGGATCTGGAGTAGCCAAAGCAGACTCCTATGCATTTGTGGTAGAAGTATTTCCATTTGGAAATTACTTTGCAAATCGAGAAACCACTTTGGACTTAGTAGCAATACAAGGCACTAGAAGAAGCACGCCAGGTGGTGTTGGGCATCTTAAATACATTGGAAATTATGCTCGAACAATGAAACACAAAGAATTAGCAAAAGCTGGTTTAGTTGAAGGGTTTGAGGGCCAAAAATTCAACGATGTATTTTACATGGGAGACCTTAAACAAACCCCACTTACACAAAAATTAAAAATAAATGGAGAGGTCTTAGAAGAAGATGCTGCCGGAAATTTAATATTCTTTCGGCAAAGTAACTCTGGACTAGAAGTTTTCACACCAAGCTTGTCGAGAGACACAATCTTACCTGGGTTTACTCGTGATAGTGTTTTAGAAATTTGTAGAAGTAAAGGATACAACGTACATGAAACTCATATAAGTTTTGATATGCTTAAACTAGTAGATGGTGCTATGATTGTTGGATCTGCTGCAGGGGCAGTTCGAATCAATTCAATGTCTTATAACTCAGAAACAATCTTTTTTAGCCGAGAACAAGAAAACATCAATATCTTTTATGACATTTTCGATACTCTATATAATCTCAGACGAGGAATACTTGGCGAATACGAAAACCATAAAATCATTTCTAAATATCCATTTAAAATAGATATCAATTAAGAACTTGCCACTTGCCGTAAGAATCCATTACGTAACTAGTCCCCTGGGTTAAAACTAAAGCTTGTTTATCGTAGGGTTTTCTATATGCATCCGACATCCCCGTGTCTAAAAAAACCACATCTAAATCGCCTCGAGTTGTTTGTAAACTATGAGTTGTAACTTTGGGTACAATACTATGACCTACAACCATCTTGTTTATTCCGTAGACAGACATAGAATCAACAAGTTTAACGGTAGATTGTTCATCCATTTCCAAAAAGTCTCTACGATCGGTCCAAAATGGTCCAGAAACACCAGAGCCAGCTCGATGACTGGATGCATTATTAAATTTGGCAAAACTTTCAAAACAATTATTAAAACCAGAAAAAACTGCCTGGGAAAAATTTAAACGTAGTTCTTCGAACCAATGATTTTGTCGATAGTTATTCGAAATAAATTCATTAGTCAGCCCACCATGAACAAATAAAGTATCATCTATTATAACAGCTGGATCCATAAAGGTAAAAAACTGGCGAATTAATGGATCTTTTGCCAAAAAATTTCTCAATTCCAAAAAAGAATCCATATTATCAACAACTAAGTTATAAGCCTTTTCAGATGAGAATCTTTGAAATGCACGATAATAAAATTCAGGAAAAAACGGGCAATCATCGATATCCATAAGAGATGTAAGAGTTGGTAGCCCCCCATTACGTATGAAATTACAAGTAGCAGACAAAGCAATTGGACAATCATGTGAATCAGCAGGCTGATATAAAAACTGAAACAACATGGCTTCGTGATTACCACAAATATAGTTAACTCTATCTTTATATCTTTCTTTTAATGACACTACATAATTGATTACCTCTAAATTTTTTGGGCCTCTGTCAATTAGATCCCCTAAAAAAACTAAATTAGCTGGAGTAGTTGGAACTAAACATTCTTGCCTTAACTTTTTTTCGGCAGCTTTTAGAGAGTCACCCAGGGCTGTATAGTCCCCATGCACATCTGGAATAGCAATTATATTGGGTTTCATTATAAAAAAGGAATTAATTTTTTTCGAGAGTTTAGAATCATTTCCTGACCGTCTGAACCAATACACATATTCATTGCAGAATATTCGGTATCATAATGCGCAGACATGCCAATGTCTAAAAACAAAATGTCTAATTTTTTGTTAGGTAAAACAGAAATGGCAATATCGTGCGGGTGCATAACAATGTTGTGACCTACAATCATACGGTTAACTGATTGATTTTGCATTAACGTAGTTAACAATGCCGATTCAAAACTCGACATATGAAAATCAGAATAATCAGCCCACAAAGGTCCTGCAATACTTTTTCCTCCGCGAGCAACACTTGTAGAACGAAACCTTTCAAAATCATTTTCGAGTGAAACCATTTTATTAAACAAGCTTTGTTTAAAACTTGTTTGCAAACCAAATATCCAATTATCTAAATTATATTCAGACGAAATAAAATCAGGAACAAAGCCAGCATGCACAAACAAATCGGAACTTCTTCGAATACACAAATCTAAACTGTTCACAAATGAATGGATTAACGGATCCCCTCTTAAGATTTTAGAAATATTCATAAATTCTGGAGTGTGAAGCAAACAAAATTTATAAAATTCGCTAAATGAAAATTGTGGCTTGAGTGCAGATAAATCCGAGATAAATTCATTAATCTTTGAATCGAATAAATAATTAAAAGAACTTAAAGTTTCCAACCCACCATTATAAATCCACTGAGCATAAACGTGAGTACCAGGATCGTATAAACATTCAATAAACATAGCTTCATGATTTCCGATAAGAATTGTGACATTGATACCATCTTTTATTAAATCCATGATGTGTTTTAAAACCTGAGCCGAATCGGGACCTCGGTCTATAAGATCACCCAAAAAAATTATTTCTGGAGACTTAGATTGTTTTGCAAAAAACTCCATTCCGGAATCCAAAGAATATTCCAAAGCCTGCATGTCACCATGTACATCTGGAATTACTAACAAATCTGTAGGACTCTCCAGAGTAATTGGAGTATCTTTTTTAGAAAAATACTCCTCAACACTTGGTGTATCTTGAGATTCTACCATATAAAAAGTTTAAATTTAACTTTTTATAGCATAAAAATAGAAGTAATAAAAAAAATAAACAAACAATTATTTGCTATTTCTTAGTTTTAGTAGCCAAATATACAAAGTATCCAAAGATTGAAACTGCCAATAATAATGTAAAGATTTTATCCAAGCTTAACGCACCATGCATTAAAGAGTTGTAAAAGTCGTTTGCAGAGTAACCCACAAATACATAAACGGTATCTCGAACTATACATCCAAGTAGAGTAGAAATTGCATAAGTTCTAAATGGTACCTTTAAGACACCAGATAAAACAGAAATCACAGCACTTGGTGCGATTGGAAAAGCACGAATACCAAATAACCACCAAAATAGATTTGGGTTTTTGGATAATTTTTCTCCATAAGTTTCGAAATGCTGTGGCTTAATACCAAAAAATTTACCACAAGTTTTGGTAAAGAAATCCTCAAATTTATCAGACAGAAAGTATAAAACTATAGCACCTAAGGCTTTACCTACCCCGCCAAGAATGCCATACCAAAATATCCAGGCAAAGTTTCGGCCTAGTTCTTTTGTGGCAACCCCAGCAAAAGTCATAATAACTGGTGATGGTATTGGTGCAATTACCTCCTCTAAAATACCACCTACTAAGACAAATAAACTTAGAGGCATGTAGTTATTTAAACTCAAGACTAAATCAGAAAGAATTTGCATGAATAATTGTTATAGATGGATTATAACAGCTGAAAACAATATACTAAAGCAAAACTTCGGACAGTTCGCTATTAGCTTTTGATAGGGCTTCACGAGTTATTTTATCTAAAAATTCTGGTTTATAATACATCTCTTGGTTTCGAAGAGAGTTGATAATTCTTTGATGGCTTGGATTTAAAAGCAAGTATTTTTGCAACATTTCTGGTTTTGCATTAATGAGATAGTTTTGAGCTTGTGATAAATCCGATAGAAAAGTAAAAGTTTCTAAAGTCTGAAACAACAAAGCTAAAACTTCTACTAGCGATGATGAAGCATTTGAGAATTTGTAAATTGAATCTAATTGATGGTTTCTGAGAGTTTTTAGATAATAACACATAGAATCAAATGCAATGCGGTATTGGGGTTTTAGTTTTTGAATTCTCAATTTAAACATACTCAAATCTATAGAATAAACATCTGAAATTTGAAAAACTTTATCGAGCAATAAAGAGTGTGTTTTTTTGAGTGCATTAAAACTTAACTCGAACTCATTTTTGTAAAAATGTAACTTGGCATTTGCCAAAGCCCACTCAATTTTATCCGATGAAAACAAAACCTCAATTTGCAAACAATCTAAGACATAAGCACTGTAGCATTCCCAAATTTCTGGATTGGAGAGAATAAATTCTTTAGATCCGGATTTTATTTTAAAGGGTCTAAATGAAGTTTTAATATCTTTATTATACTCTAAATGATCATTGGCTAATTCTAATAAAAATTCGTAATTAAACTCAAGAATTGTATGGAGTTTTTTTGATAATCCAGAATTAAGTAAAAAATTTGGACACAGTGGATTGTCCATCAAAAAATATTCGTATTTGAAAGATAAATCTGAAAGTGATTCCACCAAATCTGAGCTTTGGATATCATTTGGAATTTTTTTAAATTCCTCTAGAAGTTTTTCTGACTCTAAAATTGCAACAATCAAATTATAATCATCACTACGTAAATGATTTATAAAGGCATATTTTTTGGTAGTTTTATAAAACGACTCCAAAATACGTAACTCTGCAGGGTGAATTTTAAAATCCCAAAAATAATCCTGTAAGTTCTCAACCAAGTCAGAAGCAGTCTGAGAAAGTTCAAAGAGCATAGCCTCGGATAAGTCTGAATATATTCGACAGAAAGCCTCCTGAAAAAGCCATGTTGCAGACTCAAATTCCTGAGGGTTAAAAGCAACCATATCTATAACTGAATCTTTAAAAACAGTCGAAGACATTTCACGCAGTTCACAAGTAAACAACTCTAAAGATTCAAAGTACTCAATATTTTGCTCTGCTAAAATATCTGCACAAACACTTGGCATTTTTTTTAAAGCAAATTTTGGTATTGAGTTACTTACTAAAAGAGACATAGCAAAAAGTTACATCTAAATTATAGCATTAGTTTTTTATAACTCTGACTTAGGATTTTAAGCTTGCAACTGCTTCTAAACGTTTATTTGAAGAGAAAAGATAAGATCCGGAAACAAGATAATCAACATTTTTAGAGTTGACCAAACTAACAGTTTGATTATTAACTCCACCATCTAGGCCGATTTTGATATCATTTCGAATTGACTTAATATAATCTATTTTGCTTAGCACACCAGGAATAAATTTTTGTCCAGAAAACCCAGGATTTACACTCATAATCAAAATAGAGTCCACCATATGTATATATTCATCGAGCAAATTTACCATAGAAGAAGGATTTATAGCTAAACCAACCTTATGACCATCGGATTTAACTAAATTTATAAGCTCTAATAAATTAACACTCGGAGCATTTTCTACATGAAAAATAAATTCACATTTAGCCAATTTGATAGTTAAATTTTCTCGAAACAATTTGTAAATAATCGTTGGATCCTGGACCATAAAATGAATTTGCAAAGGTAGAATCGAAGGCACATGCTTGATTATATCCAAACCAAAAGTAAAATTTGGCACAAAATAACCATCCATGATATCCAAATGCCAAAAATCAATGCCAGAGTGTAGCATTGAATCTAAATCATTTTTGAGATTAGAAAAATCAGCCGATAAAACAGATGCACCTACTAACATTTATTGATGATTATTCTTTGAATGAATGAATTTACGTACCTTTTGTAGACTAGTTGGGTAATCCATACAGTTTTCAGATAAACACACTGTGTTACAATTAGTAGCATCAAAATCGATATCTTGATCTTTTAAACATATTGCAGGATGAACTTTTGACATTTTATCTGCAATTATACACATGTTCAAACCGGTTTCTTCGATTATAATGCCAATAGATTCTGAATCTTGAGCAACTTTTTCACCTATTTCACGACCTAAATCTTCTAGAGTCGCTTGCTCCTCTATCATAAACACACCTAAATCAACAACAATCAAACCATCGGATTTGAGATCGTTAATCAAATGTTTTTTAAAGTTATATCCTTCTTGATCGGCACCAATGTAAACTGTTTTTATCATTTATTTAGGGGTTATCAATATATTATAACACAAAAAGTCTGATTTTAAAACAGGTTCTTTAAGTCCCTAACGGCCTTAGAGTCTAATTCTGGAAATTTTGCTATGGCATCTGCAATTAAATCAATTACAACAAATAAATCTTCAAGTGTTTGAGACTCAAAGCGCAAAGTCAACTGTCCTGCAGTATTAGACGCACGACACACACCCCATGTGTGATCGTTATAATCTAAGAACATTCCATCTAATGTGATAAGCTTGTAATCATTTTCAAACATTTTGATGATTTGATTTACTACATCAAATTTTTTGGAATCAGCACAGTCTATTCGAAGTTCTGGAGTTACAAATACATGTGGTAAATCTTTAAAATAATCTGAAACTTTTTTGTCTGATTTTGTAAGTAAATTTAAAAGACGCACAGTGGCTAAAGTTGCATCGTCGAAACCGAAATAGTTTTCTCCAAAAAAGTAGTGCCCAGAAATCTCACCACCAAATTTTATATTATCTGCATGCATTTGCTTTTCTATCAAAGAGTGGCCTGTCATATACCTAAAGGGAACTCCTGATGCTTGTTTAATTTCGTTTTCAACAACTTTAGATACTTTTGTATCATAAATAACAGTTTCACCCGGATTTCGAGAAAGAAAGTCTTCTGCAAGAAGCATTAATAATAAATCGCACGTATAAAACTTACCATTTTCATCTACCATTCCGAGTCTATCGGCATCGCCATCGAAACCTAGTCCTAAATCGGCACCTAGTTCACGTACTTTTGCTGATAAATCTAACATGTTTTTTTCTTTCTCGGGATTTGCTGGATGATTTGGAAAATTGCCATCAATTTCTTTAAAAATAACTGTAACATCGAGATTTGGATGTTCTAGCAATTCCTCGATAAATGGTCCATTAATACCATTACCGGTATCCACCACTAATTTAAAGGGACGCTGCACATTTAACTCATTTTTCATATGAGCTTTATACCTATCGAAAACAGAAAACTCTGAAACACTTGAACGTTTGGATGACAAATCATAATCTTGATTGATAATCATTTCATAAATATCCTGCAATTCTGGGCCCCAAACTGAGTGTGCATTGTCATCTACAATTTTAAACCCATTGTCATCTTTTGGGTTATGAGAAGCTGTAACAATCACTCCGCAATCGAATTCTGGCTGGCAAATTGCAAAGTAGAACATTGGAGAAGGACTCAATCCCAAATCCGTAATTTTGATTCCTGTTTGTGATAATCCCTCAAGCAAAGCCGCATGCAGTTCTGGAGAAGTTAAACGACCATCACGAGCAGTGGCAATTGAGCTTCTACCTTTACGTAAAAAATAAGTTCCAAGTGCTTTACCTAATTCCAATGCAAAATTGGAAGTTAATTGAGGTTTATCAGCAATGGCTTTACCACGAATATCATAAGCTCTAAATACACTTTTATCTATCTGCATGGGTGAATTGATTATATTTTATATCATATGTGATATATTGACACTAGAATTCATGCGAGCAGCAGTCAAGAAAGATGAATTGACACAAGTCTTATATCACAGAGTGAATCTACTTATAGTTTTTAATGGCTCTTTTGGCTTCGCGGTCCATATCGCGGTTTTTTTGTACATTACGTTTATCATGTATCTTTTTACCTTGAACCAATGCGATCTCGCACTTAATAAGACCTTTTTTACTATGCAAATTAAGCGGAACAAGGGTTAAAGATTTTTGATCTATTTTATTTTGTAATTGCTTAATTTCCTCTGCGTTTAATAAAAGTTCTCGATCTCGCTCTGGATTATAATCTCGATTATCAGAAAAACCATATGGAGAAATATGCAATCCACGCAAAACCGGCTTATTAGCTAAGAACAACACGTAGGCATTTGTAAAAGAAACCTTAGAGGCACGCACACTCTTAACTTCGCCGCCACTAAGAATAATACCAGCCTGAATAGACTCGATAATTTCGTAGTTGAATCTGGCTTTTTTATTATCTGCAAAAACTGGCATATTTCTAATTACATAAGGGAATTTTAGTTGATTAAGTAATGATTTTCAACATTGATATATATTTTTTATGAAAGCTAAGTGTTGACAAAACAGATTATTTGAAATATAATATTAAGATTTAACAATCAAATATGAGCAAATTTAGAAATCAATTACATCGGTTTTTACAAAAATATTCAGTTGTTATAATTGCAAGCCTTATTCTTTTAATTAGCTTTGGAATAAGTGCAACTTTACAAACCACAATAACCCCAATCTAAAATGATTAAAAAAACATGGAACCTAGAAAACTACCACCGACCATTTGAAGAAACTACAATGATTCTTCAAATCACTCACTATAATTCTAGAGTGTACTTAGGTCATAAATACTCACTCGCACAACTTGAGGATATTCATATCGAACTTACAGATAGACTAGAATACTCAGACAACGAAGGTGGATCCAAGCAAGGTAGTCGGTTTGTAAAAAACAGTGCCGAAAACAATCATGTTCGAGAACACATGGAGTCTGTATTTCTTAATGAAGTAATTGACAAAATCAAATTTTGGACAGCTCAAAACATGTTTACAAAATTAAAGGTTTTTGTACCGAAAAACATGAAAAAAGAACTTGAAAAGAAACTACCTAAAAATCTAAAAAAACACACAGAATTTATTATGGGAAGTTTCAATTACGATTCTCCACATAAATTAGTCGATAGACTTTATGTATTAAAATAAGAATAAATTTTTTATTCAACAATTGCTAATAAAAACCCCGTAAAAATTTTATGGGGTTTTTTAATGAATTGTATAGATTTCTGCGGTTGTACAAATTAGATAAAATATTGTAAAAACAACTTTTAAAATAGCTTAATTTTGAACAAAAATTTTACTCAAAAACTATTAGATATTTGAACAAATTATTTGATCGCTAACTGGTTAAACAACGTCTCTTAAATAAAAGGCAACCACTGCAAATGAGATTGCAACATTTAAACTTTCTTTGTTTCCAGACATTGGAATTTCTAAAACTTTGCTTGAAATATTAAGTAATTCATCCTCTACCCCAGAGACTTCGTTACCTAAAATCAAAACCGTATTTTGAAGATTTTTTGCTTTAAATTCTTTGTATGGAATTGAATTTGAAGTTAACTCCAAAGATACAAACTCACAGCCTGTCAAACTAGACAACTCTCGAAAATTATAGCCTTTTGTAACATGGTTATTTTGAGTGTTTAGACTATTATTTTGTGATACTAAATAATTCAAAAAATCCTCCTTTTCGTCAAACTCTAAAACAGGCACAGACTCCTCTGCCCCGAGTGAAACTTTGAGTAACTTTTTATTACTTAATCCATATTTGTCGAGCAAGCGTGGAGTATATCCAGATAAGACAACTGTTACATTTCCTAGTGCATCTGCAGTTCTAAGAATGGTACCAACATTGTGAGCCGAGCGAATATTATGCAGCCAAACAAACATATAAACAATTAGATTACGCGTATTCTAAAGGCTTTTGGACAGATTTTCAAACACAGCTTAACAATGGCTTGAAATTTAAACCGGCAGATTGATTTGTTTAAGCTGCTATAAATTTATAATTACTAAAAAAAGCCCCGGGATGGGGCTTTGAAAGTTTTTGTTATTCGCTTGGAAACATTCTATTCATAAGACGCTCAACCTTTTGAAAAGTTTCGTGAGAAACCTCTCCACAACCTACACGAGTTAAACCCGTAGATCCTGGAGTAGGATCATATTGTAAGTTTTCAACAATCGGACCACTAAATGCGTAGAATGTTACTCCAGTTAAATGGTGATTCATTAAAGATGATCTATTAGTTCTATATACATTCAAACTATTATTAGAATCATCATAAGCAAAACCTATAAAACTATCATTTCTATTATCAGTATCTTGATTTAAAAATGTAAAAATCAAATCTGTTTGGTTTTCCGTAACAACCATCCCATTCCAAGTCCCAAGTTCAAATATTGGAGATATTAAAGGCGCATCAAAAAACATTCTAGAACTTAGAACAAAAGAACCATTTGAATTAACTTGAATAGGATTTTCCGGAAGCTCAGAATCTATTTCATCACTTAAAACAGTTACACAACAACCAACCGTATCCACATCTCCACCTGGAAGAGTATCACATTGATCAATATCATTAGTAACGCCATCGTTATCTGTATCTAATTGTGAGTCTGCACAACCATTGTCATCTACATCTGCTCCAGCAGGAGTATTTGCACATTGATCAACATCATTAGTAACGTTATCGTTATCTGAATCTAATTGTGAGTCTGCACAACCATTGTCATCTACATCTGCTCCGGCAGGAGTATTTGCACATTGATCAATATCATTAGTAACGCCATCGTTATCACTATCCGCAGGCATCATAGGAGTCATATCTTCCGTAGGTTCCATATCAATTTCCATATCAGTCTCTGCATCAGGGTCCATGTCAGTTCCTGCATCAGGATTCATATCAGGTTCCATGTCAGTTCCTGCATCAGGATTCATATCAGGTTCAATGTCAGTTCCTGCATCAGGATTCATATCAGGTTCCATATCAGTCCCTGCATCAGGATTCATATCAGGTTCCATGTCAGTTCCTGCATCAGGATTCATATCAGGTTCCATATCAGTCCCTGCATCAGGATTCATATCAGGTTCCATACTAAACATTCCTAGGTCAGCACCCATATCAACAGTTTCACCGAGATCAGCAACATTTACTCCTCTATCAATTAAAGACATATCGTTATTAGAATCGAGAATAATAGGTTTATCACCAGCACAAGCTGATAAAAGTGTAGATAAGACCATTAAACGAACTGCACCATTTAATTTAGCAACCTTTTTAGATATAAAATCAACCGAGTTTGGATTTAGTTTTGTTAATATGTTTATATGTTTCATGAATAAAAATTATAATTTATATAGAAATTACTACCAAGAGTAGTAATAATTTACTGGTGTGTAGTAGTAAACTGGTGTTGTGTAATAATAAACAGGTTGTGTATTGTATCTTCTTTGAGGAGTATAAGCTTTGTAAGAATTGTTATTTGTTCTCGTGTAAGATTTGAATTTCCAAGAATTATCTGAGTAAGAATTTGCAGTTACTGGGCGTAATACTTGAACATTTTCTGAATTGTAATGGTAATTGTAATTTGAATTGTAAGTATTGTTAGATCGAAGTGTAGTTACTGAATTAATTGGAGAAACGTAAGAGTTATCAACTGAATTAACAGCACGATATTCACGAACAAATGAGTCCCCACCAAAACCACCACCATATGATGGGCCAAAAGAGTCTCTTCCAAATTCTAGAGCTGAGGAAGTTGGCATGATTGATAATACAAGCAAGAATATTGACAAAAGTTTTTTCATAGGAGTGATTTAAATATTTGTTGGTCGAAATATACAACGAAAGAGTAAATAAGTCAAGCTTTAATACCAGAATTAAAGACACAAAAACTATTCATTGGCTTATAATAAAGAAAAGTAACCTTCACAAAATGACAAATAAAGATATGATTTTAACACTTTTGACAATATTACTGTGTTTTTTGGGGTGGAAAATTGTTAGTCCATTTTTTGCGACTCTGACTCTCGCCTTTTTATTTGCCGTAAGTCTAGAAAAAAGCAAGAAAACTCTAGCTAAACGCTTTAAGACAGGCAATTTAATTGCCAGTTGGGTTTTGATCATAGCTACGGCTATATTTGTGGTGACACCACTAGTGTTTCTTACAAAACAGCTTGCTTTTGAAGCCAGTAGCTTTATTGAGAATGTTAATCAAAT